>NZ_CAJTCF010000034.1:0-41735 GCF_910574735.1 Duncaniella muricolitica
CTTATACATTAACTTTGTATTCAATAGTTTTGAATACCATAAAGTTACAAAACTTTATGGACATAAAAAAGCCTCAGCTTGTGAAAGTTGAGGCTTTTGCTGTTTTTTTGAGGAATAGTTCTGCAACACCCTCTTGCCGACATCATCGGGAGGGGGGGGATATTGGTCCACATTTACCGACGATGTCGGGATAGGGTAATGTCGGGGGTGCCTGCCGACATCATCGTTTGGGAATGTTGGTCGGGCATTTCTTATACTTTATATTTGAGACTATTCCATCCCGTATTCCTTGATTTTGCGGTAGAGGGTACGTTCGGAGATATTGAGTTCGGCGGCTGTGGCCTTGCGACGGCCGCCGTTGCGCTCAAGTGCGCGACGTATGGTCTCGCGCTCGGTATCCTCAAGCGTGGCCGGCGACACGTCTTCGTAGGTGTCGCTCCTGCGTTCGCTTACCGGCGATGGTGCCGACAACGGCGAGCAGAATGGCTCAAACTTGACTATCGAGCGGGTCGGCGCGGATGACATCTGCGCGCTTTCTGGCTCGAAGGTGTCGACAAAACGCGCATCACTGTGCTGCGACATGCGGTCAAGACGCTCGGAAAGCGAGTCAATCTGCTGCTGAAGGCGCATCACCATACCCAGAAGCATCTCGCGCTCTACGGCATAGTCGTGAGGCTGATCAGACCGACTGCCGGGGATAGTGGCGAGTCCGGCTCCGTGACCCGGAAGATAGGGGCGAAGGAGCGATGAATCGACGGTCTCGCCGGCATGAAACAGGGCCATCTGCTCGACAACATTTTTAAGCTGACGAACATTGCCGGGCCAGCGATAGGCCATGAGCAACTGACGGGCCGTGTCGTCAAACGAGATACGCGGCATGGTGTAACGCTCGGCAAAATCGGCTGCAAACTTGCGCGAGAGCAGCAGTATGTCGCCACCGCGGTCGCGCAACGGGGGGATGGAGATGGAGACGGTCGAAAGGCGGTAGTAAAGGTCTTCGCGAAAACGACCTTCAGCCACAGCCCGGGCCATGTCGACATTGGTGGCCGCCACGATACGTACGTTGGCACGCTGCACTGTCGATGAGCCGACCTTGATAAACTCGCCGCTCTCCAGCACTCTCAGCAGGCGCGCCTGGGTGGTGAGAGGGAGCTCGGCCACCTCGTCGAGAAATATAGTGCCGCCGTCGGCTTCCTCAAAATAGCCCTTGCGGGTGGCCACCGCGCCTGTAAACGCGCCTTTTTCATGACCGAAAAGCTCCGAGTCGATGGTGCCCTCGGGGATGGCTCCGCAGTTGACCGCTATGTAACGGGAATGTTTGCGCGGCGAAAACTCATGTATTATCTTTGGAAAAAACTCCTTGCCCGTGCCGCTCTCGCCCGTCACGAGCACCGACAGGTCGATGGGAGCCACCTGCACGGCACGCGCTATGGACTCCATGAGCGCGGGCGAATTGCCCACGATGCCAAACCGCTGTCGGGCACGCTCTACCTGCGGAGGATAGTCGAGTCGCTGAAGTTCCATATTACTATATTATATAATGTGTCGGGAAGTATGCCATTCAGGCACACACTCCTCTAAAGACTGGTCTATTTAAGTTTCTGAAGAGCGTAAGTCTTGGCCTTGAGCCACTCGCCCAGCTCGGGTATCGAAGTGTTGTGAGCCTTGATTTCCTCGGGGGTGATAATGTCGCCCACCGAGATGTGGAGCGTGTCGCCCTTGCGGCGGAACACTTCGGCCGGCAGGCGGAATGTGCGCAACTGCCAACTGATGATGCCGAGCAGACGAAACCACAGACTGTTGTAGCCGTGAAAGAAGATGGGTATCACCGGCACACCGAGCTGACTGATGAGACGTATGACCACAGGCTGCCACTCGCGGTCCTCAAAACGGAGATGGCGGTTGTAGTTGCCCACCGCGCCGGCCGGAAAGAAGCCTATAGGCTGGCCTTTGCGCACCTGCATCATGGCCTCCTTGATGCCTCTCATCGACACAGCCTTCTTGGCAGGGTCGTCGCTGGCGGTCTGGTCGACGGCTATGAAGTTGGGGCGCATGGCGGTGATGTGGTTGAGTATCATATTGACCATGACCTTATACTCGGGTCTGCGCGAGCCAATGATATCAATAAGCGTGATGCCGTCGAGCGCGCCAAAGGGGTGATTGCTCACCGTGATGAAAGGCCCCTCGGGCAGATTGTCGAGCAACTGCTCGTTGTCGATGCGCAGCTTTATGTCGAGGTCATTCAGCAGACCGCGGCAGAACTGCGGCCCGGGTGTATCAAAATTATGGTCGTGAATCCAGTTGACCTTATCGATAGAAAGCATCTTCATGAGCCGCTTCACAAGCCGGGGCTTGCCCTTGAAGAAAGGTATCATCTCCACGATGTCGTCATAATCGAGCACGGTACGCTTCACCGGCCGTGGCTGCACGGATGCAGTATCTTTTTCCATAATATCTATAATTTTGACACAAAAGTACACAAAAAAGAGAATAATCGTGTCCAAAATGGCTTGTAAAGACGTCAAAAAGGGGTGCATAAAGCCCCGTTTCAATAAATTAACACTTTTAGAACGATACAAAACGGGGTAAAATGTGAAAAAATTTCTACCTTTGCCCCCTGCAAGCGAGAAAATAAGCCTACACCAATCGTCACATGACATATTTGTCACAGGATTTTACAAGATGAATTTACTTCAGGAGAAACTCAGCAAGTACACAGCCCCCCAGCAGGCCAAAGCCGCCGGCGTATACCCATACTTCAGGGCCATCTCGAGCGAACAGGACCCAGAGGTGATAATTAACGGAAAGAAAGTGCTGATGTTCGGGTCAAACTGCTACACAGGCCTTGTCAACGACCCCCGCATCAAGGAAGCCGCCATTGAAGCCACACGCAAATATGGCACAGGCTGTGCCGGCTCTCCGTTTCTCAACGGCACACTCGACATCCACAAAGAACTCGAAGCACGCCTCGCCGAATATATCGGCAAGGAGGACGTGATGGTCTACTCCACAGGTTTTGAAGTAAACCTCGGCGTAGTCTCCTCACTCACCGGCCGCGAGGACTACATACTCTGGGACGAGCAAGACCACGCCTCGATCATCGAAGGCCGCCGCCTCTCGTTCAGCCAGCAGCTCAAATACAAGCACAACGACATGGAGTCGCTCGAGAAACAGCTCAAGAAATGCGACCCCGACAAGGTGAAACTCATCGTGAGCGACAGCGTGTTCTCCATGGAGGGCGACGTAGCCAATGTCAAGGAGATGGTGCGCCTGGCCAAGCAATACAACGCAAGCGTCATGATCGACGAAGCCCACGGCATCGGAGTATTCGGCGAAGGCGGACGCGGAGTGTGTCACCACTACGGCGTGGCCGATGACGTAGACCTTATCATGGGCACATTCTCCAAATCGTTTGCATCGCTCGGAGGATTCATCGCCACCAACAAGGAAATCACCAACTTCCTGCGCCACCACTCACGCTCCTACATCTTCACCGCGAGCATCACACCCGCATCGACAGCGGCAGCACTCAAGGCTCTCGAAATCATGCAGACCGAGCCCGAGCGTCAGGAAAATCTCTGGAAGCTTACCAACCATGCTCTCGACGGATTTCGCGAGGCCGGATTTGAGATCGGCAACACCTCGACTCCTATCATCCCGCTCTTCATCCGCGACGACTTCAAGACATTCGCCATCACCCGCGACCTTCTCAACGAAGGTATCTTTGTCAATCCCGTGGTGTCGCCCGCAGTAGCACCCTCCGATACTCTCATCCGATTCAGCCTCATGGCCACACACACCATGGAACAGGTGGACCGCGCTCTCGAGACCATCACCCGCATATTCAAGAACTACGGACTGCTCGACAAGTAAGAGACATCACCTGACAGACTTTAAAATAACGGACAATAAGTAAGACAGAAGGCTATCGCCCAAGGGCGGTAGCCTTCCTTCATTCCGAACTTCGCAAATTCTACTTATTGTCATCCCGCGGTTGCGATAACGACTACGGCTGCGTTGCAGAGGGTGCAGCCGCTACATCATCGGGCGCGGATCCGGATTCCATTATACGCTCGGCCTGCTGAAACTCCTCACGGAGCTTAGCATCCTGCTTAAACTTCAATTCGTCAAAGCCCTGGCCATACACGCCGTTGACATTGGCCTGGGTTATAAATGCCGTCTGGTCGATGCTCTTGACTATACGGAAAATAGTCACCGACTCAATCTTGCGACACACGATAAGGAGTATCTTTATGTCATGCTTGGTGTACCATCCCATGCCGTTCATCACGGTGACACCGCGCCGGGCATGCTGGTTGACCGCCGTGGCAATGCGCTCCCACAGCGGAGAGATTATCAGAAACTGCACCGCCTGACGGTTGGTGTTGATAACCATGTCGACCATATAGGACACTATGATCAGCACCACAAAACCATAAAGCACCTTGGCCACATCGTGGGTGAAAAGATATGACGAGGAGATGATGCCGAAATCGACATAGAGCATGGTGCGCCCGATGGTCACATTGGTGCGCTTGGCCACGATGGCCGCCACGATGTCGGTGCCGCCAGTACTGCCGTTGTGTATAAACACCAGGCCGAGAGCTATGCCCGTGAGGATGGCACCCAGACACACATTCATAAACGGCTGGCCGGGCACCAGAGGTCCGTCAAACAGCGGCGGCATTATAGTGACCACCGCCGACACCACCGTCGCGCCGAATATAGTCTTTATCACAAACTGCTTGCCTACGATAAAATAGGCAAAACCGAGCAGAGCGAGATTGATGGCATACTGCGTGACTCCAATCATATAAGTCTTGCCCGTGATAAGATAAGCGATAGTGCCGATGCCGGTCACACCGCCCATGACCACCTTTTCAGGCAGGATAAAAGCCGAAAAGCCGAAGCCGAAAAGACACAGGGCCAAAACGATTATCACATAATCGCGCGATGACATCCATAGTTTCTTTGAGAGGAGCACCATAAGGATTAGATTTATTACCCTACAAAAGTATGTAAAAAAAAGTCAACCGCAAAACATTACCTCGTCCCACCCATAGTCCTAACCGCCTACTTTATAGCCGTCTGCTTCACGTTTATAATCACATTCTCACCAAGGCCGCACAATTCGCAACCGACAGCACAAGAAAAAAAGTTAATTTGAAAGTCAAAAAAAGTTACGTCTCCGCACTTTCAGCACCCCGGGAGAGTTTCAGAAATGTTAATAATACTTAACCACACATTGATAATCCTTAGAAAATCACTACCTTTGCAGTCCGATTATGTCCAATTAATAATCCGCGGCACGGGCCATCCGAGCTTCTGGCCAAGCGACGAGAGCCACGACCGCAACAGTAACTATCTATTAATTAAGCATTAAAACGTGGATACTTTAAGCTACAAGACCCTTACACCCAACGCCCAGAGCGTTGAGCACAAGTGGGTCGTAATCGATGCGACCGACCAGGTACTCGGCCGTCTCTGCGCCACCATCGCCCTCATCCTGCGCGGCAAAAACAAGCCGAGCTACTCACCCAACATGGAGTGTGGCGACAACGTAATTGTCATCAACGCCGACAAGGTAAAGCTCACCGGCAAGAAATGGACCGACCGTGAGTACCTCTCTTACACCGGCTATCCCGGCGGTCAGCGCGTCTCGACCCCCGAGATCATGATGAAGAAATCACAAAGCAAGCATGTTAAGCCCGGCTACCACCCCCTCTTTATCAAGGTGGTAAAAGGCATGCTCCCCAAGAATCGTCTTGGCCGTGCCATCATCGAGAACATGCACGTTTACAATGGACCCAACCATCCCCATGAGGCTCAGAACCCCGAACTCATCGATATTAACAAAATCAAATAACACGAAGAATGGAATCAGTTAATGCAGTAGGCCGCCGCAAGGCCGCCGTAGCACGCGTAATCGTGAAGGAAGGCAACGGACAAATCACCATCAACAAGCGTCCCCTCGAAGTATACTTCCCCTCTTCCATCCTTCAGTACATCGTAAAGCAGCCCCTCCTGACACTCGAGCAGGCCGAGAAGTATGACATCAAAGTCAACCTCAACGGCGGCGGTTACAAAGGTCAGGCCGAGGCTCTCCGTCTCGCCATCGCCCGCGCCCTCGTGAAGATCAACCCCGAGGACAAGAGCGCGCTCCGTGCCGAAGGCTTCATGACCCGCGACCCTCGCGTCGTAGAGCGCAAGAAGCCCGGTCGTCCCAAAGCCCGCAAGCGTTTCCAGTTCTCCAAGCGTTAATATTGTTACACGTTTACAGAGCCTGATTCGCGCATAGCGATATATAGTGTTTAGCATCTAAACCCCGGAGATGGACACGTTCCCTACCCCAGGGTTGTAATTTCAAAAAGAACGTAAACAACAACCGACACATCATGTCAACACCCAATTTCGACCAACTCCTCGAAGCAGGATGCCATTTTGGCCACATGAAAAGAAAATGGAATCCTGCCATGGCTCCTTACATCTTTATGGAGCGCAACGGTATCCACATCATCGACCTCTATAAGACCCAGGCCAAGCTCGAAGACGCCGCCAACGTGCTGCGCAACTTCGCCAAGAGCGGCAAGAAGATTCTCTTCGTAGCCACCAAGAAGCAGGCCAAGGAAATCCTCGCCGAGAAGGCCAAGAGCGTAGGCATGCCCTACGTTATCGAACGCTGGCCCGGCGGTATGCTCACCAACTTCCCCACAATCCGCAAGGCTGTGAAGAAGATGGCCTCCATCGACAAGATGGCCAAGGACGGCACATTTGACAACCTCTCCAAGCGCGAGAAGCTCCAGATCACCCGTCAGCGCAACAAGCTCGAGAAGAACCTCGGCTCTATCGCCGACCTCAACCGTCTCCCCTCGGCCCTCTTCGTAGTGGACGTATGCAAGGAGCACATCGCCGTAGCTGAGGCCAACCGTCTGGGCATACCCGTATTCGCTATCGTCGACACCAACTCCAACCCCAACGACGTAGACTACGTAATCCCCGCCAACGACGATGCATCCAAGTCGATCGACCTCATCCTCTCCACCGTATGCGACGCCATCAACGAAGGTCTCGCTGAGCGCAAGGTAGAGAAGGCCGACGAGAAGGCTTCGTCGGAGAACGGTGAGGCTCCCCGCCGCGACAACCGCCGTCGTGTAAGCCGCCGCGATGCCGAGGCTCCCGCTGCCGAAGCTCCCGCTGCTGAAGAGGCTCCCGCCGAAGTGGCTGAATAATTTCAGTCACCACCCCTCTCCTCATCCCCTCTAATTAACCCTATTCAAGAACTACCAAAAACTATATAATTATGGCAGTTACAATGGCAGATATCACCAAGCTGCGCAACCTCACAAGTGCCGGCCTGATGGACTGCAAAAAAGCTCTCGCCGAGACCGACGGTGACATCGAGGCAGCTGTCGAGATTCTTCGCAAGAAGGGTCAGGCAGTAGCAGCCAAGCGCGAAGACCGTCAGGCTTCCGAAGGCGTCGTTATCGCCAAGACCGACGGCAAGTTTGCCGCAATCCTCGCACTCAACTGCGAGACTGACTTCGTTGCCAAGAACGCCGGCTTCGTAGCCCTCGCCAACAAGCTCATGGACATCGCCATGGACAACAAGTTCAAGACAGCCGAAGAGCTCAAAGCCTTCACTGTTGACGGACAGACTGTCGCTGACCTCATCACCGAGGAGAGCGGCAAGACCGGCGAAAAGACCGAGATCGGCGCATATGCAGTAGTTGAGGCCGCTACCACAGCAGCTTACAACCACTTCAACAACAAGCTCGCCGCCATCGTAGGCTTCAACCTCGAGGGCGTTGACGCCCAGATAGGTCGCGAAGTGTGCATGCAGATCGCTTCCATGAACCCTGTAGCCGTTTCACGCAACGACGTACCCCAGGCCACTATCGACCAGGAAATCGCTGTCGCTGTCGAGAAGACCAAGCAGGAGCAGGTGCGCAAGGCTGTTGAAGCCGCTCTCAAGAAGGCCGGCCTCAACCCCAACCACTTCGACTCAGAGGACCACATCGAGTCAAACATCTCAAAGGGCTGGATCACCGAAGAAGACGCAGCCAAGGGCCGCGAAATCATCAAGACCACCTCTGAGGCCAAGGCTGCCAATCTCCCCGAGGCTATGATCCAGAACATCGCCAACGGCCGCCTCAACAAGTTCTTCAAGGAGTCTTGCCTCATGGAGCAGGAATATGTTCAGGACAGCAAGCTCACTGTAGGACAGTTCCTCGACAACACCCAGAAGGGTCTTGTTGTCGTTGACTTCAAGCGCGTTAATCTCAACCAGGACTAAGCATATAGCTTGATTATAAATCAGACGCCGCAAAAGGTCTCACCACCTTTTGCGGCGTCTGTCATATATGTGTCTCTGTCACGCGTCTTCCGTAAAAAGATTATCGGAAGGCGCGTTTCGGTACATTTCGGTACATTCACGCTCATTTTCTTAAAAATTTTAAGCAAATTATGGAAATAAGTAAATAATTACTATCTTTGCGCTCCAATAGGATAAAAATTTACGATTATGAGCGACAGACTTTACATATTCGACACCACGCTCCGCGACGGTGAGCAGGTGCCGGGATGCCAGCTTAATACGGTAGAAAAGATTGAGGTAGCCAAAGCACTCGAGACTCTCGGAGTCGACGTCATCGAAGCCGGATTTCCCGTATCAAGCCCGGGCGACTTCAACTCAGTGGTTGAAATATCCAAGGCCGTGACATGGCCAACCATATGCGCCCTCACGCGCGCTGTCGAAAACGACATCCGCGTGGCAGCCGACGCCCTCAAATATGCCAAACACCCCCGCATACACACAGGCATCGGCACATCCGACCCACACATACGCTATAAATTCAACTCCACACGCGAGGAAATCATCGAGCGCGCCGTCAGAGCCGTAAGCTACGCCAAACGGTTTGTGGAGGATGTACAGTTTTACGCCGAGGACGCCGGACGCACCGACAATGAATATCTCGCCCGCGTGGTCGAGGCCGTAATCAAGGCCGGAGCCACAGTCATCAACATCCCCGACACCACCGGCTACTGCCTGCCGGCCGAGTTCGGTGCCAAAATCAAATATCTCTTCGACCACGTGGACGGCATCGACAAAGTGACCATCGCCACCCATTGCCACAACGACCTGGGCATGGCAACGGCCAACACCGTGTCGGGCATCATCAACGGAGCACGTCAGGCCGAAGTCACCATCAACGGCATCGGCGAGCGCGCCGGCAACACCGCTCTCGAAGAAGTGGTGATGGCATTTCGCTCCCACCGCGAGCTCGGCATCGACACCAATATCAACTCGACCAAAATCACCGGCATCAGCCGTCTCGTGTCGAGCCTCATGAACATGCCCGTGCAGCCTAACAAAGCCATAGTCGGACGCAACGCCTTCGCCCACTCTTCGGGCATACACCAGGACGGTGTGCTCAAAAACCGCGAGAGCTACGAGATTATCGACCCCAAGGATGTAGGCATCGACGAAAACTCAATCGTGCTCACCGCCCGCAGCGGACGCGCCGCTCTCAAACACCGCCTGCACGTGCTCGGATGTGAACTTTCGTCCGAACAACTCGACAAGGCCTATGAAGAGTTTCTCAAACTCGCCGACCGCAAGAAGGAAATCAATGATGACGATGTGCTCATGATAGCCGGCCAGCACCGCAAAGCCTCATCCCGCATCAAGCTCGACTTCCTCCAGGTCACCTCGGGCGTCGGCGTGCACTCGGTGGCAAGTGTCGGACTCGACATCGCCGGCGAAAAATTCGAGGCCTGCGCCTCGGGCAACGGCCCTGTCGACGCCGCCATCTCGGCCATCAAGATTATCATACGCCGCAGGATGCTTGTCAAGGAGTTCCTGATCCAAGCCATCAACAAGGGAAGCAACGACATCGGCAAGGTGCACATGACTGTCGAGCACGACGGTGTGTCATACTACGGATTCTCGGCCAATACCGACATCGTGGCCGCCAGTGCCGAAGCCTTTATCGACGCCATCAATAAGTTTGTAAGATAAGAGATTAAAAAGTTTAAAGTTTAAGGGGTAAAGTTTAATTTTTACCCCTCCCGATAAGCCCATGCCACAGACACTATTCGATAAAATATGGGATGCCCACGTGGTCAACCGCATCCCCGACGGACCCGACCAGCTCTATATCGACCGCCACTACTGCCACGAAGTCACCAGTCCCCAGGCCTTTGAGGGACTGCGCCGCCGCGGCATCAGAGTGATGCGTCCCGAGCGCACAGTCTGCTCGCCCGACCATAATATCCCCACCATCAACCAGGACCAACCCATCGCCGACCCTGTGTCGCGCAACCAGGTCGACACCCTTACCCGCAACGCCACCGAGTTTGGCGTCACACTCTACGGACTCGGCCACCCCAAAAACGGCATCATACACGTCATCGGCCCCGAAAACGGCCTCACCCTCCCCGGCCAGACACTCGTCTGCGGTGACTCACACACCTCCACCCACGGAGCCCTCGGAGCAGTGGCTTTCGGTATCGGCACCTCTGAAGTAGAGATGGTGCTCGCCTCGCAGTGTATCATCCAGCCCAAGCCCAAAAAGATGCGCATCACCGTCGACGGCACTCTCCGGCACGGGGTCACGGCCAAAGACATCGCCCTCTACATCATCGCTCAGATGACTACCGGCGGAGCCACAGGCTACTTTGTAGAATATGCCGGCGAAGCCATACGCGCCCTGTCGATGGAAGAGCGCATGACTCTCTGCAACCTCTCCATCGAGATGGGAGCCAGAGGAGGCATGATAGCTCCCGACGAAAAGACATTTGAATACGTGCGCGGACGCGAGTTTGCCCCCAAAGGCGACGACTGGGACAAAGCTCTCGCCTACTGGCGCACGCTCCACACCGACGAGGGAGCTGTCTTTGACCGGGAGGTGCGTTTTGACGCTGCCGACATCGAGCCGCGCATCACCTACGGCACCAACCCCGGCATGGGCATAGGCATCACCGAGAGCATACCCGCTCCCGACCCCTCCGACGAGCAGGGACGCATATCGTTTGAGAAAGCCCTCGACTACATGGGATTTAAAGTAGGGCAGAATCTCATCGGCACCCCGGTCGACTATGTATTTCTCGGTTCATGCACCAACGGACGCATCGAGGACTTCCGCGCCTTTGCCGGCTTTGTCAAAGGCTGCCGCAAAGCTCCCGGAGTCACCGCGTGGCTCGTGCCCGGCTCATGGAACGTCGACAGGCAGATACGCGAGGAAGGTCTCGACAAAATCCTGGCCGAAGCAGGCTTCGAGCTGCGCCAGCCCGGCTGCTCGGCTTGTCTGGCCATGAACGACGACAAGATACCCGCAGGCCGCCTGGCCGTCTCGACCTCCAACCGCAACTTCGAGGGCCGTCAGGGTCCCGGCGCGCGCACCATTCTCGCCGGTCCGCTCGTAGCGGCAGCGGCCGCCGTGACAGGCTGCATCACCGACCCACGCACACTCTGACCATAGCCGCGTAATCCCACCCCTCGGACACCGCAGCCCAATCCCTTGGATGAAGGCATCCAAGGGCGACCGGTTTACGTGACACACAACACACCAAAAGTATGAAAGAAAAATTCACCACCATCATATCGTCATGCGTTCCCCTGCCGATGGAGAACGTCGACACCGACCAGATAATACCCGCCCGCTTCCTCAAAGCCACCTCGCGCGAAGGATTCGGCGACAACCTCTTCCGTGACTGGCGTTACGACAAAGAGGGCCGCCCGATAGAATCGTTCGTGCTCAACGACCCGACCTACTCGGGATGCATACTCGTGGCCGGCAAAAACTTCGGCTCTGGCTCCTCGCGCGAACATGCCGCATGGGCCATACACGACTACGGATTCCGCGTGGTTGTCTCGAGCTTCTTCGCCGACATCCACAAGCAGAACGAGCTCAACTGCTTCGTGCTCCCCGTCACCGTCAGCGAGCAGTTTCTGGCCGAACTCTTCGCCTCCATCGCCTCCGACCCCACAACGCAGGTCAAAGTGGACCTCCCCTCGCAGACCATCACCAACCTCGCCACAGGCTCGTCGGAGACATTCGACATCAACCCCTACAAGAAACAGTGTCTCAGCGAAGGTCTCGACGACGTGGAGTATCTCCTCTCCAAGAAAGCCGATATAGAACTCTTTGAAGCCAACCGACAGTGAACCGTGGCATGACCGTCGAAATAATGGATACCACCCTGCGCGACGGCGAGCAGACCTCGGGAGTGTCATTCTCCACAGCCGAGAAGATGACCATCACGCGTCTGCTGCTCAACGAGCTCCACGTCCCGCGCATCGAAGTGGCATCGGCCCGCGTCTCTGACGGCGAGCTCGACACCGTGGGCAAAATCTGCGCCTGGGCATCAGGCATCGGACGCCTCGAAGCCATCGAGGTGCTCGGATTTCTCGACGGCGGACAGTCGGTCGACTGGATTACCCGTGCCGGCGGACGCGTCATCAACCTCCTGGCCAAAGGCTCGGAGCGTCACTGCCGCCTGCAGCTCGGCCAGACTCCGGCCCAACACTTCGAGCGCGTAGCCGCCGAAGTGAACCGCGCCACTGCCGCCGGCCTCAAGGTCAACCTCTATCTCGAGGACTGGAGCAACGGCATGAAACAGTCGCGCGACTACGTATTCGCCATGATGGACGCCCTCCGTCATCTGCCCGTCGAGCGTTTCATGCTCCCCGACACACTGGGTGTACTCAACCCCTACGACACCCTCTCCTATGTCCACGACATGGTGAAACGTTATCCCGGAGTGAGGTTTGACTTTCACGCCCACAACGACTACGACCTGGCCACGGCCAACGTCTTCGCGGCCGTCAAGGGCGGAGCCCGAGGCGTGCACTGCACCGTCAACGGTCTGGGCGAGCGCGCCGGCAACGCCACCCTCTCCAGCGCGGTCACAGTCATCCACGACCAGCTCCAGGCCTCCACAGGCATCGACGAAAGCAAAATCAACAAGGTCAGCCACATCGTCGAGTCGTTCTCGGGCATCATAGTCCCGCCCAACAAGCCCATTATCGGCGAGAGCGTCTTCACCCAGTGTGCCGGAGTCCACGCCGACGGCGACAACAAACACAAGCTCTATTACAACGCTCTGCTGCCCGAACGCTTCGGCCGCGAACGCGAATATGCCCTCGGCAAGACCTCAGGCAAAGCCAACATACGCAAGAATCTCGAGGCTCTCGGCATAGAGCTTCCCGAAGAGGACATACGCAAAATCACCGAACGCATCACTCACCTCGGCGACAAAAAAGAGATAGTCACCCAGAGCGACCTCCCCTTCATCTTGGCCGACGTGCTCAAACACTCCACCATACCGTCGAGAGTATCGGTAGCCAACTACGCGCTCAATCTCTCGCAGGGACTACGCCCGACCGCCACCGTCAAACTCATTATCGACGGGAAGGAATATCAGGACTCGGCCGCAGGTGACGGACAGTTTGACGCCTTCATGAAAGCCGTGCGCAACATCTACATATCAAGGCTCGGCCGCCCCTTCCCGACACTGGCCAACTACACCGTCAACATCCCTCCCGGCGGACGCACCGATGCCCTCGTGCACACCGTAATCACCTGGAATTACCAGGACACCGTAATCAAGACCCGCGGGCTTGACGCCGACCAGACCGAATCGGCCATACAGGCGACCGTCAAGATGCTCAATCTCATCCAGATATAGCTCCGCGCGCCCATACTGACAATCATTAAGAAACAAACCCAATCACCCCCAAATATTACAGCAACTATGGATTTCAAAATAGCAGTTCTCCCCGGCGACGGCATAGGCCCCGAAATATCAGTGCAGGGCGTCGACGTAATGTCGGCCGTCTGCGAAAAATTCGGCCACAACGTCGAGTATCGTTACGCTCTCTGCGGAGCCGACGCCATCGACAAGACTGGCGACCCTTTCCCAGAAGACACCTATCAGACATGCCTGTGGGCCGATGCCGTGCTCTTCTCGGCCGTAGGAGACCCTAAGTTTGACAACAACCCCAACGCCAAGGTGCGCCCCGAGCAGGGTCTCCTGGCCATGCGCAAGAAGCTCGGTCTCTTTGCCAACATACGCCCCGTCGAGACTTTCGACTGCCTCATACACATGTCGCCCCTGCGCAAAGAACTTGTCGAGGGAGCCGACTTCGTATGCATCCGCGAGCTCACCGGCGGCATGTATTTCGGCGAGAAACTCGAGGGTGACGACCGCGCCTACGACACCAACGCCTACACCCGCGCCGAGATAGAGCGCATACTCCGCGTGGCCTACGACTATGCGCGCCGCCGTCGCCGCCACCTCACCGTAGTCGACAAGGCCAATGTGCTGGCTTCCTCGCGCTTGTGGCGCAAAGTAGCCCAGGAGATGGCCCCGCAGTATCCAGACGTGCAGACCGACTTCATGTATGTCGACAATGCCGCCATGCGCATGATACAGGACCCTCGCTTTTTTGACGTAATGGTCACCGAAAACACCTTTGGCGACATCCTCACTGACGAAGGCTCCGTCATCTCGGGCTCCATGGGACTCCTCCCCTCGGCCTCCACAGGCGATAAGACACCAGTCTTCGAGCCCATCCACGGCTCTTGGCCCCAGGCCAAGGGCCAGAACATCGCCAACCCTCTGGCTCAGATACTCTCCGTGGCCATGCTCTTCGAGCACTTCGACTTACTCGAAGAGGGCGCGCTCATACGCCGTGCTGTCAACGCTTCGCTCGACGCCAATGTCCGCACCCCCGAAATCCAGGTAGCCGGCGGCCCCGCCTACGGCACCCGCGAAGTGGGCGGCTGGATTGTCGACTATATCCGGAAGGCTTAGAGTTTTTTCTATGGTTTAAAGAGTTAAGGCAAGTAGCGCGGGAGTTTTTGTGGCTGGGATTTATCCCAACCTATAAGAAACTCCCGCGCTACTTGCCTTAACTCTTTTAAACTTTACGAAGAATGCCGATACCTGTACTCTCGAGGTGTACAGCCATTAATCTTCCTGAATGTCACATTAAAGCGGCTCACCGAGCCGAATCCGCAGTCATAAGCTATCTGCAATACGCTGTCAGCAGTAGTAATCAACTGCCGCTGGGCATGGGTGATACGCTCCAGCATCACATGTTCGAGCAAAGTATGGCCAAACGCCCGCTTGAACACACTATTGGCATAATCAGCATTCAACCCGACCGCACAACCGAAATCCGATATACGCAACGACCTGTTATAATTTCGCGCAATGTACATGGCCATATCGGCAATCTTGCCGACATCACTATGGCGCATCCCCTCTCCGACACCACACTCCACATAATTTTCCGACAATCGCAGCATTCTGGCCTGTAGCTCAAGCCCGACCGGATCGACTCTCTCCGAGAGCAGATCATCACACCATCGATCAAACATCATGGCGTCAATCGCTCCCATAGTGTCAGACGAATCGGAATACATGCCTCCGTTAAGAACATTTTTTACAAAGCCGGCCGGCAGATTCCACTTCAGAAACACTGACAACGGAATTGTAGCCACATAATAATACTCAACTCCGTCATCGCCGGCCACCCTGTGGGGAATAAGTCCCCAGAATATTGTCAGACGTCCGGCAGGCACACTCATCATACGGTCATGAAAAACATACGACAGACATCCGTCCGGCACCAGGTTAAGCTCTATCTCATTATGACGGTCATACTTGCCCATCGGACGCGGAGCCCACTTCTCACATGTCAGTCCATAAGGCCGAAATATAGGTCTTCGTTCCTCAAATGTCTTCAAAATCTCGGTATCCGATAAGTTTTTCATTGAAACATGATTGATTTATTTGCAAAACATGCCCAAATTTGCAAAATAAAATCGACATGAAGAAACGTTGTACCAATCTTTTCAACTATTTATGAAACATTTCCTGCCTTACCTCCTTACAGTTGTCCTTGCAATCATGTCAGCGACACAAGTATGTGCCGTTGACCGCGAGCTCAAACCACGCATTGTCATACTGACCGACATAGCACCGGCCGACATCGAACCTGACGACATGGAATCGCTCATCAGGCTTCTGGCCCATGCCGACCTTTACGAAATCGAAGCCATAATCACCGGCTCGGGCTGGAACAGCAGCGGACGTGAATATCCGGATGCCTGGGGCAAATATGCCAAGGACGTAATCGAAGCGTATGCCAAGGACGTCACAAATCTGATGAAACGCTCGGGACAGACATCATTCATGCCGGCTGATAAAGAAAACAAATCACAACGCATCGGCTACTGGCCATCACCCGACTACCTGCGAGGACGCACTATGCCCGGCAGCCGCAATCTCGGCGTGGCAAGCCTCGGAGAAAACAACCGTTCGCAAGGCAGCGACTTCATCATTCAGCTCGCACTTGAAAAAGACCCGCGCCCATTGTGGATACTCGCATGGGGCGGAGCCAACACCGTTGCCCAATCTCTATGGCAACTCAACGACTCGGGCGACTCACGACGACTCAACTCTGTCCTCGATAAAATCAGAGTCTACACCATCACTGACCAGGACATGAACTGGCATCAACGAGACAATTTCGATCTAAGTTCGCATAAATGGATGCGTTCCACGTTTGGCGACCGTCTCTTCTTTATCTGGGACGAAAACGCATGGCTGGTGCAAAACTACACCGGCTCAGCCAACTGGGATGAATATCAGGACAAAATCCAGGGCCATGGTTATCTCGGCAAAATATATCCCCGCTACAAATGGGGAGTGGAGGGTGACTCTCCATCATTTTTCTACCTCATGCCCAACGGCCTCAACGATCCCGACAATCCATCACAAGGCAGTTGGGGCGGATTTTTCCGTAAAGCTCTCTCAGCCGACAGCCTGACCACATGTCACACCAACACCCCGGCCGACATCCATGACATATCCGAGACCTACGGAAAACGTTTCTATCCGGCAATATTCGATAATTTTGCCGCACGCATGGAGTGGGCCGCCACCGGCTCCGGCAACCGCAACCCTATGACAGTCATCAACGGCCGCGGCGGTCTCAGTCCCATAGTAATAAATGCCAAAGGCAAAAAATCGGTCACACTTGACTCCAAAGGCTCATATGACCCCGACAACGACACCATCGATATAAAATGGTGGCTTATACCTGAAGCCGGCAACGGCCCCGACGGTATAATCATATCCGAAAGTGACGGCCCGATGACAAGTCATACTGACCGACGGAGCGAAAGGAAAAACTTACCATATAATATGCGAAGTAACCGACAACGGACCATTCAGACTCAAAAGCTACCGCAGAATAATCCTAAAGTGCTGATCATGTTAAGAACCATCTTATCTGTATTGATGACATTATTTATATTGTCATCAACTCATGCCGCCGACTGCAGCAAACACCGACTCATAGTCACCACCGATATAGGCGGCAGTGATCCCGACGATACCCAGTCGCTCATACATCTGCTCGTGTGTTCCGACCGCTTTGACATCGAGGGCATCATCAGCGCGCCCGCATGGGTGAAACATCCCGACAACACCGGCAAGATACATCAGTTAATAGACATCTATGATAAAATCCGGCCCAATCTTGCCATTCACTCCATCGGATATCCTGAAACCTCACATCTGCACAATATCGTAGCCCGAGGTCAGGCAATGCCCCATATGTCCGGGGTCGGAGAAGGGAAGGATTCTCCGGGGTCCGAGCTCATCATACATGCCGTCGACAACCCCGATGACAACCGCCCCGTATGGCTTACGGCCTGGGGCGGAATGAACACCATCGCACAGGCCATATGGAAAGTCCACACCACCCGCAGCAGTGACAAGTTCAGAAAGTTCATATCCAAGATACGCATATACGACATATTAGGACAGGATGACGCCGGAGCTTGGATAGCCCGAAACTTTCCCGACATACTCTATATACGCAACAGCCAAGTCTACGGCTGGGCACCCGATGACGCCTGGACACGTCTCAACATACAGTCGCAGGGACCGCTCGGAGCAGCATATCCTGACCGGATATGGGCCACCGAAGGCGATTCACCGGCATTTCTCTATCTCTACCCCAACGGTCTCAACAGTCCCGAACACCCCGACTATGGAGGCTGGGGCGGACGATTCTCTCACGACAAGTCACTCAATCCGCGTGGCATGGACTTTATCGAAAAGAGCGGCAAATCCGAAGCCGTATATGACGATTATTATATGACATGCTCCACATCCGAAGGCAACGAAGCCATCTCACGGTGGAAAGAGCATATCGCCAACGACTTCGCAGCAAGGATGCAATGGTCCGTGACACCCGACTTCGGCAATGCCAACCATCACCCCGAAACCGTCATCAACGGCAGCCGAGGCGACGCGACGCTCCACATAAAGGCTCGACCCGGACAGACAATACGCCTCGATGCATCAGGGAGCAGCGACCCCGACGGCGACACACTCTCATATGACTGGCACATATACGACCGGCCATCCACCTGCTCTGCACACGTGTCGATAACCGATGCTCAGACTCAGCGGTGCAGTCTCACGATACCTCATGCTGTCAAAGGCTCCACCATACACATAATACTTCAGGTCACCGATTCCGGCTCACCGGCTCTCACCTCCTACCGACGGGCCATAGTCACTATTATTTGAAAGTTTAAAGAATTAAGTCTTTAAACTCTCTAAACTCTAAGAATCTTTATTGTTTTTTTGCTTTTGACGTGGCTCAGTTAACGAAAATGTTGTTAACTTTGCAACTTGAAAACAACTGCCGAAGCCTCAAGGCTTCCAAGCCATCAGCATTATGACAAAAAGATTTCCGTTATACCTTATCGCCGGCATTCTTGCACTCTGCCTTACAGCAGCTTGCAATGACGACCCATCGGAGACCACTATTCTCGAAGACGACTCTAACAACTGCGCCATCTCGACCTTCTCTCTGGCCAAGGACGACAGCATACTCCGTGCTCTCGACTCGGTCTACTTCTCCATCGACCTAATCGATGCCAAGATATACAACGCCGACTCGCTGCCCAAAGGCACCGACATATCCAAGTTTATAGTCAATGTCACAGCCCCTGCCGCAAGTGCCATAGAGCTCTCGTTCAAGTCGCGCTTCACAGGCAACGACACCACTGTCAACATCACCGAAAACCCCGGCGACAGCATCAACTTCGCCGCCGGCCCTGTCAAGATGACAGTCACCTCCTACAACGGACAGGCCAAGCGCGATTATGACATCAGCGTGCTCGTCCACACCATGGACGCCGACACCCTCTACTGGGACCGTCTCCAGCAGGTATCCTTCCCCAAGGCAGCCTCCGCTCAGAAGACAGTCATGTATGGCTCAAGACCCCACACCCTGCTTGCCGGCACCGACGGAAAGCATTATCTCTGCACCACCGACAGCCCCGAGGCCTATGACGCATGGCACACAGCCGTGTCGTCACTCCCCTCAGGAGCCGACATCTCCACATTCTCAGCCACCGACAACGCCCTCTACATAGCCACCGCCGACGGCGCGCTCTACAGCTCGGCCGACGGACTGACATGGACCCCGACCGGAGCCCGCATGCACTGTCTCTACGGCGGTTACGGCTCCACACTGCTGGGCGCGCGTCGTGACAGCGACGGCTGGAAACACGTCACCTGGCCCGCCACCACCGAGCGAGCAGTCCCCGCCGACTGTCCGGTCAGCGGCACAAGCCAGCTCATCATCTACCAGACCAAGTGGAGCACCTCCGACCTGGCCATCATGGTAGGCGGCAAGGACAGCTCGGGTCGCTACTCGGGCGAGACCTGGGCCTATGACGGCTCTCGCTGGGACCGCATCAGCTCCACCGGCATCGACGAGCGCGAAGGTGTGGCCCTCTTCCCCTACTCCACCCCGCGCCTCAGCTCCGACTCCTGGAAAGTCACCGAGCAGTCGGCACTCCTGGCGATGGGCGGACAATACGAGACCGACAAAGGCATCGAGGCCTCCAACACCGTCTACATATCCTATGACTTCGGCATCACATGGAAAGAGGCCGACAGCTACCTCCAGTTTCCCAAAGACTACCCCGACTTCAGCGCGGCCCAGGCCTATGTTATAGACTATACGCTCCACGCCCGCTCCACCTTCGGCAACGGTGCATGGCGCGACCTCACCCCGCGCACCATCCCCTGCTGGGCCACCCCCGCAGCCAACGTCGACGACATCCGCTCGCGCGTGAGCAAGCCCGTCACCTCATGGGAATGTCCTTACATCTTCCTCTTCGGAGGCAAGAAAGCCGACGGGACTCTGCAGCCCCACGTCACCCGCGGCGTCATCAACCGCTTCACATTCCAGCCACTCTATTGATTGATACATAGTGTTGCGCAGAGTCCTGACATCCCTGACACTGAGCCTGTGCATGCTGGCCGGCACGCTCCGCGGAGCCGCACAGGCCACCGCACAGCCCGAGACCTACAAGTTTGACCTTGGAGCGGGCATCGGCATGTCGGGCTATCTGGGCGACGCCAACGAGAGCAGCCTCTTCTCCCATCCGGGGCTGGCGGCCGACATCTCGATGCGCTATCTGCTCAACACACGCTTCGCCCTGCGCGCCATCGCGGGCCTGGCCTCGCTCAGCGGCTCCACCGCCGACATGGACAATGTGCTGCCCGACGGTGCGGTCTACGACTTCCGCTCCTCGCTCTACGACCTTCAGGTCAGAGGCGAATTTAACTTCTTCTCCTACGGCATAGGCGAAAGCTACAAAAAGCTCAGCCGCATCAGCCCTTATCTCGCCCTCGGTCTCGGAGTGTCGATGGCCTCGTGCGAGGGCAAAAACTTCGTCGCCATGACCGTCCCGATGGCTCTTGGCGTGAAATACAAGATAAAACCGCGACTCAACCTCGCGCTCGAATGGTCAATGACCAAAGTGCTCGGCGACCATGCCGACGGCCCCGACCTCTCCGACCTCTACCTCATAAAGAGTTCATTCATAAAGAATACCGACTGGTACTCGACCCTCCGGCTTTCGCTCACCTACGAGTTTGGCGAGCGGTGTGTGGAGTGCCACAGGTTAGACTGACCAAACATACACGATGTCCAATAAAGCCGAAATAGATATTACCCGCATCCCGCGTCACGTCGCTGTCATCATGGACGGCAACGGCCGCTGGGCCACGTCGCGCGGACTCGACCGCAGTTGCGGCCACGTGGAGGGCGTCAACACTGTGAGACGCATCACCGAAGCAGCGTCAGAATTAGGCATCGAATACCTCACGCTCTACACCTTCTCGACCGAGAACTGGAACCGTCCACGCGCCGAGGTCGATGCCCTGATGCACCTCATAGTCACGGCCATAGAGCGCGAGACCCCCGACCTTATCAAGAACGGAGTGCGCCTCAACATGATAGGCGACACCTCGCGTCTGCCCGCCGAAGCCTTCGAGCGGCTCAACCGATGCATAGCCGACACCGCCGCCGGCACAGGGCTCACCCTCACGCTCGCCCTCAGCTACTCATCGCGCTGGGAGATACTCGAGGCATGCCGCCGGTTTGCCGCCGACGTCGCCTCGGGCGCGAAGACCCCGGCCGACATGGCCTCCGACGCCGACTTCGAGCATTATCTCACCACGGCCGGAATCCCCGACCCCGACCTGCTCATACGCACTGGCGGCGACCACCGCGTGAGCAACTATCTCCTGTGGCAGATAGCCTACTCCGAGATATATGTCACCGACACGTTCTGGCCCGACTTCTCGCGCGAGGACTTCATCAATGCAATAGCCAACTTCCAGACACGCGAGCGTCGATACGGCCTCACGTCAGCACAAATAAAACAGCAATAGCGAAACACACTGACAATGCGTACCAATCCGTCACATATCATCACGCTGCTTGTAGCACTGCTCTTCAGTGCGCTCCCCATCAGAGCCCAGCTCTCCACCGACACTATCATCAATCCGACGATGATATTCAGCGGCATGCCCAAGACCTACGAAATCGCAGGCATCCGCATAGTCGGAGCCGACAACTATGAGGAGAAAAACATCATAGGATACTCCGGCCTCAAGGTGGGCGACCGCATACCCATACCCGGAAGCGACATCAACGACGCCGCCAAGCGACTCTGGAAACAGGGCCTCTTCTCAAACGTCAAAATCACCGTCGACAAGGTGGCAGGCAACAAGGCCTGGCTCTGCTTCAACCTGCGCCAGCAGCCACGCATCGCCTCAATCAATTATATAGGTGTGAAGAAAGGCGAGCAGAAAGACCTCGACGACGCCCTCCAGCTCCACCGCGGCAACCAGATAACACAAAACATCGTCAACCGCGCCGAGCAGATAATCAAGAAATACTACGCCAACAAGGGCTTTGGCAACGCTCAGGTGAAAATCAACCTCGCCGAAGACCTTTCGGCCCCCAACGAGGTCATCGTCAACATCAACGTCAACAAGAACGACAAGCTCAAAGTCCACAAGATATACATCGACGGCAACGAGGTGCTCTCCGACAATCAGGTGCAGCGCGCCATGAAGAAGACCAACGAGAAAGGCAAGCTCCTCAACCTCTTCCGTCAGAAAAAGTTTGTCGAGAGCGACTATGAGGACGACCTCGAGCGCATCATAGCCAAATATAACGAAAAAGGCTATCGCGACGCCACGATACTCAGCGACTCGGTAGTGCCCTATGATGACAAGAGCGTCGACGTATACATCTCGCTTGACGAGGGTAAGAAATACTACATCAACGACGTGAGCTGGGTGGGCAACACCGTCTATCCCACAGCCGTGCTCGACAATGTGCTCGGCATCCAGAAAGGTGACGTATACAACCAGAAGCTCCTCAACAAGCGCACCAACGATGACGATGACGCCATCGCCAACTACTACATGGACAACGGTTATCTCTTCTTTAACCTCGTGCCCATCGAGAAAAACGTGCACGGCGACTCCATCGACCTTGAGATGCGCATCACCGAAGGCCCCCAGGCCCGTATCAACAACGTGGTGATCAACGGCAACGACCGCCTGTATGAAAAGGTAATACGCCGCGAGCTTCACGTCAAGCCCGGCGAGCTCTTCTCCAAGACCGACCTCATGCGCTCGGCCCGCGAGATAGCCCAGACAGGCCACTTCGACCCCGAAAACATGGACATACGTCCCGAACCCAACGACGAGAACGGCACCGTCGACATCCTCTTCAACCTCCAGTCCAAGTCAAACGACCAGTTTGAGTTCTCGATGGGCTGGGGCCAGACAGGTATCATCGGCAAGGTAGCCATCAAGTTTACCAACTTCTCCATCAAAAACCTTTTCTATCCCAACTCCTACCGCGGTATCATCCCGCAGGGCGAGGGCCAGCAGTTCACCATCTCGGCCCAGACCAACGCCCGCTACTATCAGGCCTACTCCATCTCGTTTCTCGACCCGTGGTTTGGCGGCAAGCGACCCAACTCGCTCTCCGTCTCGGCCTACTACAGCCGTCAGACCGGTGTCAACTCGTCATATTACAGCAACCGCTACATGAATTATTACAATTCATATTACTCGGGACTGTATAACGGCTACGGATATGGCTACAACGACTATTACAACAACGCCATCGAGGATGCCTACGACCCCAACAAGTATCTCCAGATGCTCGGTGTCAACATCGGCTTCGGCAAGCGTCTCGACTGGCCCGACAACTGGTTCACATTCCAGGCCGAGCTTGGCTACAACTGGTATCATGTAAAGAACTGGGCCTACCTGCTCAACATGCAGAACGGAACGTCCAACTCGCTCGTGCTCGGACTCACCCTCAGCCGCAACTCAATCGACAACCCGCAGTACACCCGTACAGGCTCCATCTTCTCGCTCAACCTCCAGCTCACCCCGCCAGCATCACTCTTCGGCAAAAAGGACTGGAAGAAACTCTCGGAGCAAAACACCGACGAAGCCCACCGCGAGCTCTACCGCTGGATCGAATACTGGAAACTGCGCTTCACCTCGCGCACCTACACTCCGCTCACCAATCCCGACGGCAAATACACACTCGTGCTCATGACCCGCGCCGACATCGGTCTGCTCGGCAGCTACAACCGCTATCTCAAGTCGCCCTTCGAGACATTCTATGTCGGTGGCGACGGCATGTCGGGCTCCTACACCTATGCCCAGGAGACCATTGCCCTGCGCGGATATGACAACGGACAGCTCACCCCCTACTACGAGGGCGGCGGCCGCGCCTACACCCGCTTTGGCGTCGAGCTCCACTTCCCCTTCCTGCTCCAGCCTACAACCACCATCTATGGTCTGACCTTCCTCGAAGGCGGTAACGCATGGTCGGATGTCAAGAAATTCCAGCCATTCGACATCAAGCGTTCGGCAGGCGTGGGTGTGCGCATCTTCCTCCCGATGGTAGGTATGATGGGTATCGACTGGGCCTATGGCTTCGACAAAGTATATGGAGAGAAGGGCGGCTCGCACTTCCACTTCATACTCGGTCAGGAATTCTAATCGACATATTAAAAAAACTTGAAATGGAAAACGAGCCTCCCAAAGCCCGATTTTCCATTTTAAGTTTCAGAGCTTTAAACTTTCCTCACTCTTACGCGTCTATATCTATATAAATAAGTATAACCCGCAAACAATAAAAAACTCCTCTTTATGAAAAAACTTCTATTCACTCTTATCATAGCCCTGGGCTCGGTGCTTGGAGCGAGCGCGCAAAAGTTCGCGCTGGTCGACATGGACTACATCCT
Organism: Duncaniella muricolitica; assembly: GCF_910574735.1. NCBI lineage: Bacteria > Pseudomonadati > Bacteroidota > Bacteroidia > Bacteroidales > Muribaculaceae > Duncaniella > Duncaniella muricolitica. The sequence continues at coordinate 24,678 of NZ_CAJTCF010000034.1, forward strand.
CTCGAGCATCCCCAACTATGAGATGGCCAACGAGCAGCTCAATCAGTTGTCGCAACGCTGGCAGAAAGAGGTCGAAGCCGTGGCCAAAGAGGCCGAGACCATGTATAAAAACTATCAGAACGAAATGGTGTTTCTGACCGACGACCAGAAAAAGAAGCGCGAGGCCGACATCGTGGCCAAGGAAAAAAGCGCGGCCGAGCTGCGTCAGAAATACTTCGGCCCCGAAGGCGAGCTCTACAAAAAACGTCAGACACTCATGCGCCCCATACAGGAGGACGTATACAACGCCATCAAAAAAGTATCGGAGGAACGAGGCTATCAGTGCATATTTGACCGCGCATCCTCGGCCGACATCATCTTTGCCTCGCCCCGTATCGACGTATCCAACGAGGTACTCGAAAAGTTAGGTTATTCAAAATAAAATACCTATCTTTGCACGTCTTAATGAAATTATAATCATAACACCATTTTATACGACAATGATCAAGAAACTCTTGCTCGCAATCATGATTGCGCTTCCCATGAGCGTGTTCGCTCAGAAATTTGCTGTCATCAACACCCAGCAGCTCATGGAGTCAATGCCCGAAATCAAGACTGTAAACGAACAGCTCGAGGCTGCCAACAAGAAATATCAGGACGAGTTTACCAAGCTCCAGGAAGAGTTCCAGAAGAAATTTGAGGAGTTCCAGGGCCTCGAAGCCAGCACTCCCCAGACCATCAAGGACCGCCGCATGCAGGAGATGCAGGAGCTCGAAAACAAGATACAGCAGTTCCGCGAAATGGCCGCTCAGGACATCCAGCGTCAGCAGCAGCAGCTCATGGCCCCCATTCAGGAAAAGGTCATCAAAGCCATCCAGGCCGTAGGTGCCGAGGGCAACTACACATTCGTGTTTGAAAACATGATGCCCCTCTACACCGGCACTGACGTGACCGACATCACCGACACCGTAAAGGGCCGTCTCGGCATCAAATAATTTTGACATCCCACACTATGTGTCTTGAAGCATAGATACAAAAAGGACAAAAGTTTCAAAACGAAACACAAGCCGCAGATTTATTTCGTTGAGACCTTGAATTACACCGATTCAGCCTCCAACATCCGGAAATTAATCCGCAACTTCTGCCGCTTTTGAAACTTTTGTCCTTTTGTATCCACCCTCACGGGCAACGACACTCATCTTTTTTACCAACCCCGCAAAACCCCATCTAAGCAGTGCTACGTATCAAGCGCATGGACCTGTTCATCCTTCAGAGCTTCCTGCCTCTGTTTGTTATGACTTTCTGCATATGCCTTTTCATAGTACTCATGCAGTTTTTGTGGCGTTATATCGACGACCTCGTAGGCAAAGGCCTTGGGGTCGACGTCATTTCCGAGCTCTTCTTCTACGCCGCCCTCACCATGGTGCCCATGGCTCTGCCGCTGGCCATACTCCTGGCCTCGCTCATGATATTCGGCAATCTCGGCGAAAACTTCGAGCTCACGGCCATGAAAGCCTCGGGCATTTCGCTCCTGCGCACGATGGCCCCGCTCATAGTGCTTATGGTCATGATAGCCACGGGCGCGTTTTTCTTTCAGAACAACGCCCTGCCCATAGCGCAGACCAAGATGTATACACTCCTCTACTCCGTAAGGCAGAAATCGCCCGAGCTTGAGATACCCGAGGGTGTGTTTTACGACCAGATACCCGGCTACAACCTCTTTGTCGAAAGCAAGAACCGTGACACGGGCGTGCTCTACGACATGATGATATATGACGTCTCGCGCGGATTTGAAAACTCATCAATCATCCTGGCCGACTCGGGCAAGATGAGCATCACCGCCGACAAGACCCACCTCTTTCTCGAGCTATGGAGCGGCGAGTCGTTTGAAAACCTCAAGGACGCGGCCACCGGCATGAAAAACGTCCCCTACCGACGCGAGACATTCACCACCAAGGAAATAATGGTGCCGTTTGACGCCAACTTCAACCGCATGGACGAGCAGGGCATGCGCTCACAGTATATCGGCAAAAACATGGCCGAACTGCAGGCCACCATCGACTCTGTGCAACTGCGTGTCGACTCGCTCGGCCGCGAATACACCCGAGAGCTGCGCGAGACACCCCACATGAACGTCATGCCCTACATCACCGTCCCCGACACCGCAGGCACTCTGCGCAAAGAGCCGGCCCCCGAGGTGATGATGGACCGCCCCATCGACGTCGACTCACTCTTCCGCGGCTCCTCCTCGGGCGTAGCCCTCAACTATCTCCAGTCGGCCCTCTCCAAAGCACAGCGGGCCAAGCAGGAGTATGAATACCGCAGTCTCACCATGGCCGACGACCAGAGAAGCATCCGACGCCACTCCATCGAGCTGATGAAGAAATTCACCCTCTCCTTTGCATGTATCATCTTCTTCTTCATCGGCGCGCCGTTAGGTGCCATCATACGCAAAGGCGGCCTCGGCACACCGCTGGTCATCTCTGTGTTTCTCTTCATCTTCTATTACATCATCGACAACATGGGCTACAAGCTGGCCCGCGACGGCAAATGGCCCGTATGGGAGGGCATGTGGCTCAGCGCGGCCGTGCTGCTGCCTCTGGGCATATTCTTCACCTACAAGGCCGTCAACGACTCGGCCGTCTTCAACAAGGACGCCTATCTCAACTTCTTCCGTCGCTTCTTCGGCGTGAGCGAAGTGCGCTCGGTCGAAATGAAAGAGATAGTCATGGAGGAGGTGCGTCCCGCTCTGGCCATAGAGCGACTCGGCGAGCTACGCTCCATGGTGACAGCCTATCTCGAAAACAATCCCGCCCGGCAGTCCTACGTAGCCTACTGGCGCAAAGGCTATGACCGGCACGGACTCCACGCCCTGCGCGACTATGAGGAAAACCTCGTGGACCGTCTGGCCAACTCGCGCGACAAGATGGTAATCATCAAACTCATGGACCTACCCATCCTGCGCTCGCTATGGTTCATCGAGCCCTCGGCCACTCCCTGGCTCAGCAATCTCATGATAGCACTCTTCCCGCTGGGAATACCCATATGGCTCTATGGCCGCTACACTCAGAAACGTCTGCGCCACGAACTGGAGACCACAGCCTCAGTCGCGGCTCAGCTCATAACTCTCATTGAAAATGGAAAAGATAAAGCTTGACACAATCGAAGAAGCCATCGCCGACTTCCGCGAAGGCCGTTTTGTAATCGTAGTCGACGACGAGGACCGCGAAAACGAAGGCGACCTCATAATCGCCGCCGAAAAGGTGACCCCCGAGCATGTCAACTTCATGATAACCAACGCACGCGGCGAGTTGTGTGCCCCGCTCACCCTCTCGCGCTGCGCCGAGCTCGGCCTCGGCCATCAGGTGGAGGACAACACCTCGATGCTCGGCACCCCCTTCACCGTCACAGTCGACCTGCTGCCCGGATGCACCACCGGCGTCTCGGCCCACGACCGTGCCGCCACCATCCGCGCCCTTGCCGACCCGACGGTCAAGCCCTCCGACTTCGGACGCCCCGGCCACGTGCATCCTCTCTATGCCCAGGACGCCGGAGTGCTGCGCCGCCCCGGCCACACCGAGGCCTCAATCGACCTGGCACGTCTGGCCGGTCTGCGTCCCGCGGCCTCGCTCATCGAGATACTCAACCCCGACGGCACAATGGCCCGTCTGCCCCAGCTCCGTGTCAAGGCCGACGAGTGGGGACTCAAACTCGTGTCGATACGCGACCTCATAGCCTATCGCCTGCGCACCGAGTCGCTCGTCGAGCAGGGCGTCGAGGTCGACATGCCCACAGCCTTCGGCCACTTCCGCCTCATACCCTTCCGTCAGAAAAGCAACGGACTCGAGCACATAGCCCTCATCAAAGGCGACCTCTCGACCGACGAGCCGGCCCTCGTGCGCGTACACTCGTCATGCGCCACCGGCGACATATTCGGCTCCATGCGCTGCGACTGCGGCGAGCAGCTCCACAAAGCCATGGAGATGATCGAGAAAGAAGGACGCGGATGCATCCTCTATCTCAACCAGGAAGGACGCGGCATCGGACTCATGGAGAAAATCAAAGCCTACAAGCTCCAGGAAGAGGGGCTCGACACTGTCGACGCCAATCTCCACCTCGGACACAAAGCCGACGAACGCGACTATGGCGTGGGGGCTCAGATACTCCGTCTGCTCAACATCCAGAAGATGCGCCTCATAACCAACAATCCCGTAAAGCGCAAAGGGCTCGAAGGCTTCGGCCTCGAAGTGGTGGAGAACGTGCCCATGGAGATACCCGCCAACCAATACAACCGCCGCTACATGCTCACCAAGCAGGAACGCATGGGCCACTGGCTGCACCTCTCATAATCCCCGCCCGAGAGATACAAAAAAGACAAAAGTTTTCTTAATCATTTAAGATAGGAGTAGGGGGAGTCAATGATTTCACAATCGACTCCCCCTACTCCTGTCTTAACTTTTACACTAACTAAGCTCCTTAAACTTTATCACAGCTAAAAGCCGCGCTTTTCGATGAATTAACATAAAATAACTATTTGTATCTACTTTTATATCCGATGGTTGAGTAATTTTGTCAAGATATTGAAAAAACACACTCCAAACTGGAATTTTAACCGTAATACAAAATACCAATCCATGAAAAAATTGCTGATGATGGCCGTAGGGCTTCTTCTCGCAGGAAGCGCGGCGGCAATCACCCCCGACAAGGCGTGGAACGAACTGTACCCGCAGATTGAAAAGTCGATAGAGCAGCCCACATTCCGTGCAAAGGACTACAAGCTCTTTGACTATGGCAAAAAATCCAAGACCAAAGGATTTCTCTATACCGAGCTTATCAACAAGGTCATCGACGTGTGCTCGCGCGAAGGCGGCGGCCGCGTAATCGTGCCCAAAGGCACATGGCTCACAGGCCCCATCACCATCAAAGACAATGTGAACCTTCATCTCGAGGAAGGTGCCACACTGCTCTTCACCCCCGACACCACACAATATCCCGTAGTGCGCACCCGCTGGGAAGGCATGGACTGCTATAACTATCAGCCCATGGTCTATGCTATCGGGGCCAAAAACATCGCCCTCACCGGCAAAGGCACTGTCGACGGCGGTGCCGACAACTCGACATGGTGGGGCATGAGCGCGAAACGCGGACATGACTACACCGGCCCCGGCACCATCGCCACCCAGAAGATAGGACGTCCTCTGCTCCAGGAATGGAACGAAAACGGCGTGCCTGTCGAGAAGCGTCAGATGGGCCCCGGCTACGGCATGCGTCCCCAGTTGGTCAACTTCGTGGAGTGTAAAAACGTGCTCATCGAGGATGTGACCCTCCTGCGCTCGCCGTTCTGGGTAATCCACCCCTTCATGTGCGAGAACCTCACCGTGCGCGGCGTGCACATCCAGAACGAAGGCCCCAACGGTGACGGCTGCGACCCCGAGAGCTGCAAGAACGTACTCATCGAGGACTGCTTCTTCGACACCGGCGACGACTGTATCGCCATCAAGAGCGGACGTAACCGCGACGGCATCGTGGCCGCCCGTCCCACCGAGAACGTAATCGTGCGCAACTGCCGCATGAAGAACGGTCACGGAGGCATCGTGGTGGGCAGCGAGATTTCGGGCGGTTTCAACAACCTCTTCGCCGAAAACTGCGTCATGGACTCGCCCGACCTCGACCGCGTGGTGCGCATCAAGACCAACTCATGCCGCAGCGGTGTGATCGAAAACATCTTCTGCCGCAACATCGAGGTAGGACAGTGCAACGAGGCCGTGCTCAAAATCAATCTCCTCTACGAGCGCAAAGAGGCTTGCGACCACAGCTATCCCCCCGTGGTGCAGGACGTATATCTCGAGAATATCACCTGCAAAGAGAGCAAGTGGGGCATCATGATCGAAGGCTATGAAGACCTCTGCAACATACGCAACATCGAGGTCAAGAACTGCAAATGGGACGGCGTGAAAAACGGCGGCAACTCCATCAGCGGTCTGACACGCGACGTGCGCGTGGCCAACACATATATCAACGGCAAACTCGTTGACCAGAACGCTCCTCTCTCACAGGTAATGACCCTCTCGGAGATGAAGCGCAACCCCGAGAGCTGGCAGCTCGACTTCTCCAAGCGTGCCAAATGGACTTACTCGGTAGGTACCGAGCTCGACGCAATGCTCAACGTGGCCGACCGCTATGGCGACGACAAAATCGCAGCCTATGTGATAAGCTATGTCGACACCCTCGTCAACCAGGACGGCTCCATCACCGGCTACAAGACCGAGCACTACAATCTCGACCAGGTGAAAAACGGCACCCTTCTCCTCCAGGCCTATGACCGCACAGGCGAAGAGCGTTATCTCAAGGCTGCCCACACCCTCTGGAACCAGCTCAAGAGCCAGCCCCGCACAGCCGACGGCGGATACTGGCACAAGCAGATCTACCCCCATCAGATGTGGCTCGACGGCCTCTTCATGGCCGAGCCCTTCAGTGCCAAGTATGCCAACCGCTTCCTCACCGGCAAGGAAAAAGAGGACGCCTGGAATCATATAGCCGACCAGTTTATCGTCGTGGCCAAGCACACCTATGACCCCGCCACCGGTCTCTACCGTCACGCATGGGACGAGAGCAAGGAGCAGCGTTGGGCCGACAAGCAGACCGGCCAGGCACCCCACGCATGGGCACGCGCCATGGGCTGGACATTCATGGCCCTTCTCGACGTGCTCGAAGAAATGCCTCAGGACCACCCCAAGCGTCCCGAACTGGTGAAGATATTCCGCTCGTTTGCCGACGGCATCATCAAGGCCCAGGACACCAAGACCGGCATATGGTATCAGGTGCTCGACGAGCCCGGCCGCGAGGGCAACTATCTCGAAGGCACAGCCACAGCCATGTATGTCTACTCGCTGCTGCGCGGCGTGAGAATGGGCATCCTTGACGACAGCTATCTCAACGCAGCCCTCACCGGCTGGAACGGCATGAACAAGCACCTCATCCGCAAGGACAAGGACGGCACCATCTCACTGACCAACTGCTGTGCCGTAGCAGGCCTCGGCGGTTCGGGCAGATATCGCGACGGCTCGTTTGAATACTACATCTCCGAGCCCATCCGCGACAACGACGCCAAAGGCGTAGGCCCCTACATCAACGCGTGCCTCGAAATGGAACGTCGCTGATTCTTACAGTCTGAAGAATAAAAAGAGTTGAGATAACACTACAGGTGTTTTATCCGGTCATACGAGATAAAAGCCGCCTGTAGAGTTATCTCAACTCTTTATCTATCCGAAACGACAAGAGCCACATTAACGAAAAATCTTAATTTTGAGTTAAAAAAGTGTCGAATTGGGCGGAAAGTCTTAGTTTTTTCGTAAATTTGGGACGAATTTTACACACACGGGGATGCAGCATCATCCCGACACACACTCAACAATACCTTAAAAACTACATATGATGAAAAAAAATTACCGTCTCGCGCTCCTCAGCCTCGCGATGGCAGCTTTCACGAGCTCATCGGCAGCCGAATACGTTTCGGAAGTATGGTGCCCCGACCTGGGCAACGGCAAATACATGAACCCCATCATTGACGCCGACTATTCCGACCCCGACGTAGTGCGCGTAGGCGATGATTATTACATGACAGCATCAAGCTTCTCCGACATCCCCGGACTCCCCGTGCTCCACTCCAAAGACCTCGTAAACTGGACCATAATCGGCCACGCCATCGAAGTGATGCCCGATTATGCCAAATTTGCCACTCCCAACCACGGCAACGCCGTCTGGGCCCCGGCCATACGCTATCACAACGGAGAGTTTTACATCTACTACGGCGACCCCGACCTTGGCATCTTCATGACCAAGACCAAAAATCCCGCCGGTCCGTGGGAACCCCTCGTGCTCGTCTATCCCGCCAAAGGCGTCATCGACCCCTGCCCCTTCTGGGACGAGGACGGCAAGGCCTATCTGGCCCACGGATATGCAGGCAGCCGCGCAGGTGTCAAGAGCATCATCGGCATGATCGAAATGACACCCGACGGCAAGTCGACCATCGGACAAGACCGCATGATATATGACGGACACCTCGAGAACGAGACCATCGAAGGCGCGAAGATGTACAAGCGCGGCGACTGGTATTACATCTTCTCACCCGCCGGAGGCGTGCCCACCGGCTGGCAGGAAGTGCTCCGCTCCAAAAATCCCTGGGGCCCCTATGAAGTGCGCAACGTCATGGAGCAGGGCGACACCGACATGAACGGCCCCCACCAGGGCGCATGGATCGACACCCCCGACGGTAAAGAACACTGGTTCATACACTTCCAGGACAAAGGCCCGTACGGACGCGTAGTCAACCTCGAACCCATGACATGGCTTGAAAACGGCTGGCCCGTAATCGGCGTCGACCCCGACGGCGACGAGCGCGGCGTGCCTGTACGCACCTACAAGAAACCCAACGTAGGCAAGACCTATCCCAAGCAGACACCTCAGGAGAGCGACGAATTTGACTCCATCGAGCTGGGCAAACAGTGGCAGTGGAAGGACAATCCCTCGGCACTCTGGTATCACTGCGACGCCCGTGCCTCCAAGCTCCGCCTCTTCTCCAACCTCCAGCCCGAAGGCACCACTCTCTATGACCTCCCCAACCTCCTGCTTCAGAAATATCCCGCCCGCGACTTCACAGCCACAGCCAAAGTGCAGTTCTTCCCCCGCAAGAAAGACGGCAAAATCATGGCCGGCGAGCGTGCAGGCATCGTAGCCATGGGCTACAACTTCGGAGCCCTCGCCCTCGAGAGCCGCGAGGACGGCATCTATCTCGTGCAGACCGACTGCTACAAGGCCAACAAGGGCGGCAAGGAGACTGAGGTCGAAGCCATCAAGCTCGCCGACGGCGACAAGGAGATGTATCTGCGTATGCGTCTCGACTACACCGGCACCAAGAAACCCACCCAGAAGCCCGACTACAAGGCCGAGGCAACATTCTACTACAGCCTCGACGGCAAGAAGTTTACCAAGGTAGGCCGCCCCGTCAAGGTGGACGTAGGCCACTGGATCGGTGCGAAATTCGGCCTCTTCTGCTCGCGCGACTGGCAGAGCAACGACAGCGGATGGCTTGACATCGACTGGTTCCGCGTGACAAAGAAATAATCATCAATCATCTCTCCTCACCCCTCCCCTTTTTCCATCATAAGAAAGGTAACCTTTACTGACTATGAAGCTGAAACTCACAGCCCTTATAGCCGTCATGCTGCTCAGCGGCCTCGGCATGAGCGCGGCCGACAACAACTGGAAACGCGACATCTACGTAGCCCAGGACGGCTCGGGCGACTACAAGACCATAACAGAAGCCCTCGAAGGGATACGCGCCTATATGGAATATGTGGTCACAGTGCATATTGCCGACGGTGTGTACAAGGAGAAAGTAGTGATACCCTCGTGGCTCAAAAATGTCGTCTTTGAAGGACAGAGCACCGAAGGCACAGTCATCACCTTTGACCACCATGCCAACATCGACAAGATGGGCACTTTCCGCACCTACACGGTCAGGGTCGACGCCTCCGACGTGACATTCCGCAACCTCACCATCGAAAACAACGCCCCCAAGCTGGGACAGGCAGTGGCCCTGCACACCGAAGGTGACCGTCTGCACTTCATCAACTGCCGTCTGCTCGGCAATCAGGACACCCTCTTCACCGGCGGCAAGAACACCCGCCTGCTCTTTGACGGATGCTACATCGAAGGCACCACCGACTTCATCTTCGGCCCTGCGACAGCCTACTTCAGAGAGTGCACCATCCACGCCAAGAGCAACAGCTACATCACGGCCGCATCCACACCCGAGGACGTAAAGGTGGGCTACGTGTTCGACCGATGCACACTCACCGCCGCCCCCGAAGCCACCAAGGTCTATCTCGGCCGTCCCTGGCGTCCGTATGCCCACACAGTGTTCATCAACTGTGAGATGGGCAGCCACATAGTCCCCGCCGGATGGCACAACTGGAAAGACCCCGCCAACGAGGCCACGGCTCGCTATGGCGAATATGGCTCTACAGGCCCCGGTGCGAAGCAGGCCTCACGCGTAGGCTGGACCAAAACCCCCTCGGCAGCCGAAGTGGCCGAGCTCCTCGACCTCGGCAAAGTATTCAGCCACTCATCATCGTGGACCCCAGCCAACTAACAACATTAAGACAACAATAATAAACAATCTATACCTATAACTATGAAAGCGTTAAACAAATTGACAGCCCCCAAGGCAGTCGCACCCGAGAGAATCATTCAGTTTGGTGAAGGCAACTTCCTTCGCGCCTTTGTCGACTGGATTATCAAAAACATGAACGACAAGACCGACTTCAACTCTTCGGTAGTCGTAGTGCAGGGCACACCCGATGCCTTCGTGATGCAGCTTCTCCAGGGTCAGGACTGTCTCTACCACGTAAACCTCCAGGGCCGTCTCGACGGCGAGGTTGTCAATTCTTTCACCCGTGTTGACGTCATCAGCCGCGGCCTCAGCCCCTTCACCCAGACCGACGCCTTCTTCGCACTGGCCGACCAGCCCGAGATGCGCTTCGTAATCTCCAACACCACCGAGGCAGGTATCGCCTATGACGACACCTGCAAGCTCTCCGACCGTCCCGCCGCTTCATATCCCGGCAAGCTCACCCAGCTCCTCTACCGCCGCTACAAGACATTCAACGGCGCACCCGACAAGGGCTTCATCATCATGCCCTGCGAGCTCATCTTTGAGAACGGACACCACCTCAAGGAAATCATCAACAAGTACATCGAGCTCTGGAAAGAGGACCTCGCAGCCGACTATGAGGGCTTCAAGACATGGTTCAATACCTACTGCTACGTATGCGCCACCCTCGTTGACCGCATCGTGCCCGGATTCCCCCGCAAGGAGATTGCCGAAATCCAGGAAAAACTCGGCTACAAGGACAACATCGTAGTGCAGGGCGAAGCCTTCCACCTCTGGGTTATCGAGCGTGCGTCCAACATGACTCTCGAGCAGCTCCGCGCCGAGTTCCCCGCCGAGAAGGCCGGCCTCCAGGTGCTCATCACCGACTCCGAGGCTCCCTACCACGAACGTAAGGTGACTCTGCTCAACGGCCCGCACACAGTGCTCTCGCCCGTAGCATTCCTCAGCGGCGTCAACATCGTGCGCGACGCATGCAACCACCCCGTGCTCGGCAAGTATATCCACAAGGTGCAGTTTGACGAGCTCATGCAGACCCTCAACCTCCCCATGGAAGAGCTTCAGAAGTTTGGTGCCGACGTGCTCGAGCGTTTCAACAACCCCTACGTCGACCACCAGGTGACCTCGATCATGCTCAACTCCTTCCCCAAATACCAGACCCGCGACCTGCCCGGCCTCAAGGTATATCTCGAGCGCAAGGGCGAGCTCCCCAAGGGCCTCGTGCTCGGCCTCGCAGCCCTCATCACCTACTACAAGGGCGGCAAGCGTGAGGACGGCACCGAAATCAAGCCCCAGGACGACCAGAAGATCATGGATCTCCTCACTGAGCTCTGGGCCACAGGCGACACCCGCAAGGTAGCCGAAGGCGTTCTCGCCGCCAAAGACCTCATCTGGGGCGAGCACGGCGACCTCAACACCATCCCCGGCCTCACCGACCTCGTTGTCGAGTATCTCGACAAGATCCAGGCCAAGGGCATGCTCGAGACCGTCAAGGAAATCATCTAAATTTTGTTTTCGCAAGCGAAGACAAAAGGTTATAAGGTTATGGGGTTATAAGGTTAGGAAGTGTCAGTCTGTGACATCCGATTTTCCCCCACCTCTGCTATCCCTGACCTTATAACCTCATAACTTTATAATCTTTTTAAGCCCAGCTTAAAACTCATGAAGGATTTTCTCAAAATCAATCCCGCCGACAATGTGGCCGTAGCCATCAACCCTCTGGCCGAGGGCACTGTGGTCAGCGTCGAAGGCGCAGGCGACATCACGCTCGTAAGCGACATTCCCGCGGGTCATAAATTTGCCCTGCGCGACATCGCCGAGGGCGAAAACGTCATCAAATACGGATTTCCCATCGGTCACGCGCGCCACGCCGTAGCCAAGGGTCACTTCCTCGACCACAACGACATCAAGACCAACCTCGAGGGTCAGCTCGACTACTCCGACATAGCCATCAACAGCCACGACTGCCCCGCCCCCGGCTCGGCTCTCAAAGGCAAGGAAGCGACATTTCGCGGCTATGTGCGTCCCGACGGGCAGGTAGGCATCCGCAACGAGCTCTGGGTCATCCCCACAGTGGGATGCGTCAACGGCATCGTCAAGCAGATAGTGGACCGCGTCAACGCCGAGACCGGAGCCGAGGGTGTCGACGGCATCTTCGGATTTCCCCACAACTATGGCTGCTCGCAGCTCGGCGACGACCACGAAAACACCAAGAAGATACTCCGCGACATGGTGCTCCACCCCAATGCGGGCGGCATACTCGTGGTGGGCCTCGGATGTGAGAACAACCAGCCCAAGGTCTTCGAGGAATTTTGCGGCGACTATGACCGCGACCGCGTGAAATTCATGGTGTGTCAGGAAGTCGAAGGCGATGAAGTGGAGACCGGCGTGAAAATGCTCACCGCCCTCTACGAGCAGGCCCGCAAATGCGAGCGCACCGAAGTGCCCGCCTCCAAGCTGCGCATCGGCCTCAAGTGTGGCGGCTCCGACGGCTTCTCGGGCATCACTGCCAACCCGCTGCTGGGCGAGTTTTCCGACTGGCTCTGCGACGTCGAAGGCGGCACCACCGTACTCACCGAAGTGCCCGAAATGTTTGGCGCGGAGACCATCCTCATGAAGCGTTGCGCCTCTGACGCCCTGCTCGGCCAGACCGTATCGCTCATCAACAACTTCAAGCAATACTTCCTTAGCCACGGCGAGCCCGTAGGCGAGAATCCCTCGCCCGGCAACAAGGCCGGCGGCATCTCCACACTCGAGGAGAAAGCCCTCGGCTGCACCCAGAAGTCGGGCAAGAGCCCCGTATTCGGCGTCATGGAATATGGCGAGCGCATCAGCGAGCACGGCCTCAACCTGCTCTCGGCCCCCGGCAACGACCTCGTGGCCTCGACAGCACTGGCTGCCGCCGGCTGTCAGATGGTGCTTTTCACCACCGGACGCGGCACTCCCTTCGGCACTTTTGTCCCCACGATGAAAATATCCACCAACTCGGGCCTCGCACAGCGCAAACCCACTTGGATTGACTTCAACGCCGGACGCCTTGTCGAAGACCAGTCAATGGAGCAGGTCGTAAGCGAGTTTATCGACTATGTGCTCAGCGTAGCCAACGGCGAGCAGGTCAACTCGGAGAAAGCCGGCATACACGAGATCGCCATCTTCAAAAACGGCGTGACACTCTGATTCTCCCCTCCTAAAAAATAAAAAAACGAAACCGAATTACTAATTTTTCATAATTCCACAATTATTATGAAACCATTCATGGACGAAAACTTCCTGCTGCAGACCGAGACTGCACAGAAACTATATCACGAGCATGCGGCCAAGATGCCCATCATCGACTATCACTGCCACCTCATCCCCAAGATGGTAGCCGACGACCACCGCTTCAAGTCAATCACCGAGATATGGCTTGGCGGAGACCACTACAAGTGGCGCGCCATGCGCTCCAACGGTGTGGAGGAGCGTTTCTGCACAGGCACTGACACCACCGACTGGGAAAAATTCCAGAAGTGGGCCGAGACCGTACCCTACACCTTCCGCAACCCCCTCTACCACTGGACACACCTCGAGCTCAAGACAGCCTTCGGCATCGACAAGCTGCTCAACCCCGAGACCGCACGCGAAATCTTTGACGCCTGCAATGACAAGCTGCTCAACGACCCCTCGATGACCGCACGTGGCCTCATGCGCCGCTACAACGTCGAGACCGTCTGCACCACCGACGACCCCGTTGACTCGCTCGAATATCACAAGGCCGTGCGCGACAGCGGCTTTGAAATCAAGATGCTCCCCACCTGGCGTCCCGACAAGGCCATGGCCGTCGAGGTGCCCGCCGAGTTCCGCGCCTATGTCGAGAAACTCGCCGAAATGTCGGGTGTGACCATCAATAAGTTCAGCGACATGATCGACGCCCTTCAGAAGCGTCACGACTTCTTCGAGGAAATGGGCTGCCGCCTCTCCGACCACGGCATCGAAGAGTTCTATGCCGCCGACTACACCGACGCAGAGATTGAGGAAATCTTTAACAAAGTGTATGGAGGCAAAGAGCTCACAGCCGAGGAAATCAACAAGTTCAAGAGCGCGATGATGATTATCTTCGGCGAGATGGACTACGAGTCGGGCTGGACACAGCAGTTCCACTACGGAGCCATCCGCAACAACAACACCAAGATGTTCAAGCTCCTTGGCCCCGACACCGGTTTCGACTCCATCGGCGAATTTACCACAGCCAAGACCTGCGCCAAGTATCTCGACAAGCTCAACACCCGCGGCAAGCTCACCAAGACCATCCTCTACAACCTCAACCCCAGTGCCAACGAAGTCATCGCCACTATGCTCGGCAACTTCCAGGACGGCAGCGTAGCCGGCAAGATACAGTTTGGCTCAGGATGGTGGTTCCTCGACCAGAAGGACGGCATGCAGAAACAGATGAACGCCCTGTCGCTGCTGGGTCTGCTCAGCCGCTTCGTAGGCATGCTCACCGACTCGCGCTCATTCCTCTCCTACCCGCGTCACGAATACTTCCGCCGCACACTCTGCAACCTCGTAGGCAACGACATCGAGAACGGAGAGATTCCCTACACCGGCTATGAAGAGCAGCGCGTCAACCAGATGATCGAAGACATCTGCTACAACAATGCCAAAAACTATTTCAAATTCTAACATATGGCATCAGCAACCTCACCCCTCGCAGCGGCCAATCAGAAGATGACCAACTTCCGTTGGACCATCTGTGCCCTGCTCTTCCTTGCCACGACCGTCAACTACATGGACCGTCAGGTGCTCTCGCTCACCTGGAAAGAGTTCATCGCTCCTGAATTTCACTGGACCGACACCAACTACGGTCTGATCACAGCCGTCTTCTCCATCGTCTATGCCGTGGCCAACCTTCTGGCAGGCCGCTTCATCGACTGGATGGGCACCAAGAAAGGCTACCTCTGGGCCATCGGCGTATGGTCGGCCGGCGCGTGTCTCCACGCAGTCTGCGGCGTAGCCACCGAATGGACCCTCGGCATCCACGACGCCACCGGTCTGGTCAAAGCCACAGGCGACGTGGCCATGACCATCGCCACCGTATCGGTCTACTTCTTCCTTGCGGCCCGCACCATCCTCGCTCTCGGCGAGGCCGGCAACTTCCCCGCCGCAATCAAGGTGACAGCCGAATACTTCCCCAAGCGCGACCGCGCCTATGCAACCTCAATCTTCAACGCCGGCTCGGCCGTGGGCGCGCTCATCGCACCCTTCACCATCGGCCCGCTCGCTATGTTCTTCAAGAGCATCGGTTGGGGCAACGGATGGGAGATGGCCTTCATCATCATCGGTGCCCTCGGCTTCGTATGGATGGGATTCTGGATTTTCCTCTACACCAAACCCGCTGAAAGCAGCCACGTCAACGCAGCCGAGCTCGCCTATATCGAGCAGGACAACCACGCCGACGAGACCGCCCGCGAGAAAGCCGTGACCGAGGACAGCGACACCGCCACAATCCCCTTCATCAAGTGCTTCAAGTATCCCCAGACATGGGCCGTATTCTTCGGCAAATTCCTCACCGACGGTGTGTGGTGGTTCTTCCTCTTCTGGACACCCGCCTACATCACCGACGTGTTCAAGCTCTCCACCTCGTCGGGCGAAGGCATGCTGATGATCTTCGTGCTCTATCTCATCACCATGCTCTCCATCTATGGCGGCAAGCTCCCGACCATCTTCATCGACCGTGCGGCAGCCAAGGGCCTCAACATCGACCCCTACGCAGCACGCATGCGCGCCATGCTCATCTTTGCAGTGTTCCCCCTGCTGGCCCTCCTCGCCCAGCCCCTCAGCTCGGTATCGCCCTGGCTCCCCATCATCATCATCGGTATAGCCGGAGCCGCCCACCAGTCATGGAGTGCCAACATCTACTCGGTAGTAGGTGACATGTTCCCCAAGTCGACCATCGCCACCATCATCGGTATCGGCGGCATGGCCGGAGGTCTCGGATCATTCCTCATCAACTACTGCTCAGGCATCCTCTTTGACTACGCAGCCCAGAGCAACATGTCATTCATGAGCTTCCAGGGCAAGCCCGCAGGCTACTTCATCGTATTCTGCATCTGCGGCGTTGCCTATCTCGTAGGATGGCTCATCATGAAGGTGCTCGTGCCCCGCTACAAGCAGGTAATCCCCTAATAACCCTCTGAGAAGACACCACAAAGTCTCTTAAATATCACGACGGGAGTACAGGAGTAAGATTTCATCCTTTCCGTACTCCTGTCGTGCTTTATTAACCTCATCAGGCGATAGCTCCACCCTCTTAATTTTTCAAACTTTTGTATTTTTGTATCGCATAAAAATTTTGACGATTGAGGGAAAAGCATTACCTTTGTCGGACAATTCAACAATAACGAAGTTTTTTATCCATCTTAATCCTACTAAACAATGGCTTACGTAATCACAGACACCTGCATCTCCTGCGGAGCTTGCGCCGCTGTTTGCCCCACCGAGTCTATCTCAGAAGGTGCTGAGCACTACGAAATCAACCCCGACACCTGCATCGACTGCGGTGCTTGCGAGGCTGAGTGCCCCACCGGCTCAATCCATCCCGGAGAATAATCCGCCACTCCTCCCGCACTAAGGGAGCGACAAAAGGACTAACCCCACACACGAGACACACGCTGCGGCAACGCGGTATGTGTCTCGTTTCTTTTATGCTTTTTTTAGCATTCAGACAATATGTTAATATATATTAACATAGCATTATAATTAATCTACAATTTGTATTATATCGTAACTACTCAGGTAGGTATGCCGTACTCATATTATGACGAAACAATAGCAGCTTAACGTTCAATTATCACTTCGCATTTGACGCTCATAAAAGCTATTGAATATCAAGAAAATAAACATTATTTTACTTGCATATTTGTTTTTTTTTT
>NZ_CAJTCF010000035.1:0-41400 GCF_910574735.1 Duncaniella muricolitica
ACAAAACTTATTTGACTTTACCAAATAAAATTGCAGCTAATTACTATAAAATCAGCAGGTTGAATTTACTTATAATGGTGATGTCTATTCCACATTATCGCCTTAGCGTGTCCGCTGAATAGTTACCAATATTATAATTTTCGGTTAAAATTAGTTAACCAAAGCATGTTTTTACAATTAATGTTAAATATAATAACGTATCTTTGCACTGTCATTGTGAATTGACAGATTCGCAGAAAATGAGCACACGACAAAACTCGACCTTAAATCGTAAGGAAGACATTATTTCTAAAACCATGTAATCATATGAAATTAAGTAAAAAAATCCGGTTATGGCTTGCCGCGGCTATGGCTATCCCTGCCGGAATGTCAGCGCAAGAGCAGATTCTTGCATTTCCAGGCGCAGAGGGCTTTGGCAAATACACTCTCGGAGCCCGTGCCGTAGCCAATCCCGAAGTCTATCACGTGACCAACCTGAACGATTCAGGAGCCGGTTCACTGCGCGACGCCGTGAGCCAATCGGGTAGAATCGTGGTGTTTGACGTATGTGGCACCATCAACCTCAAAAGCACACTTATATTCAAGGGCAACAACACCATACTCGGACAGACCGCTCCGGGCGAGGGCATACAGGTGTATGGCAACCGCGTGTCGTTCTCGGGAGCATCCAACCTCATCGTGCGCCACATGCGTTTCCGCATGGGCACCAACGGTGACTCCGGCAAGGATGCCGCAGGTATTGCCAACGGTCACGACATGATATTTGACCACCTGTCGGTGCTCTGGGGTCGCGACGAGAATTTCTCCATCAATCCGGATGGCAAGGGTGATATATACAATATTACCATCCAGAACTCCATCATAGGTCAGGGTCTGCAGAGCCATTCATGCGGCGGTCTCCTTCAGACCGACGGCGGCGTGACAATCTATCGCAACCTCTATATTGAAAACAAGACCCGCAACCCGAAGGTGAAGGGCCTCAACCAGTATGTCAACAACGTGGTGTACAACTGGGGCAACGGCGGCTGCTACATCATGGGAGAGACCGAGAGTGCATCCTGGGCCCATATCGAGAACAATTACTTCATGAGAGGCCCCTGGAAGAGCGCGGCCGCTCCATTTATCCGCGGCACGGAGGCTTTCCACATCTATGCAGCCGGCAACTATTATGACGACAACCTTGACGGTGTGCTCAACGGTAAGCTCATGCCTATTGACGATTGCCGAGGTTGGTTGAGAAACAGGCCCGTGATAATAAACGGACAGGAGACTACAGTCGACTGGGGTAGCACACCTGTAGAGTCACTCGACGCGCTCAACAAGACTGTCATCCATGAAGTCATCCACGGTACGACCGACGGTAAAATGGACTATGATATTATCAAATCGGAAAATTACCGCTCAATCCCCCGCCCCATCCCGGCCATCGACAATATGATGACAGCCGAGGAGGCTTACAAGTGGATGATCGACAATGTCGGCCCGGTGCTTCCCGCTCGCGACGAGGTGGACAAATACATCATTGACGAGTTGACAAGCTATGGCATAATAGGCACTGAGAACGGTATCTCGGCTGAATCACAGCTCCCCCACAAGGGTACGGGAGTACTCTCTGGCGGTGTGAAGCCTCTTGACACCGACGGTGACGGCATACCCGACGAATGGGAAATCAAGAACGGTCTCAACCCCAACGATGCATCCGACGCCGTGGCCATCGCTGCAAACGGCTACACCAACATAGAGAACTTCGCCAACGGCATCACCGAGGCTTTTCCCTATATAAAGAAACCTGTAAAGTTTGCTCTCACAGGTGACCCGACCAAGACTTCAGGTACCTTCACCTGGGATATCAACGACAACTCCAAGCACGGATTTATCATCGAGCTCTCTAACGACGGCACTACTTTCACAGAAGTAGCCAACGTGCCCGCGGGCAACAGCTCATATGAAATCAAGGGACTTACCGAAAAGACTCCTTACTGGGTGCGCATGCGCTCGACCGACGGCAACGGATTGTTTTCCGACTATTCCGACACTGTCAAGTTTGAGACCATCGGTGACCCTGCAGCTCCGGCTCCGTCGACCAACCCTTTTCCGGCCAGCGGCTCACGAGCAGGTGTAGCCGCCGGTCTGACTCTGACATGGGAAAATAATATCAAGACTTATGGAGGCGACGTAACCTATACGGTGATGTTTGGCGAATCGGCTGAAGGTCTCTCACAGGTAGCTACCGGCATAAGCAAGACCGAATGGGACGCCTCGTCGACAGTAGAAGTCGGCAAGACATATTACTGGCGCGTAGATGCCACCAACACCATCGGCACCACATCAAGCGATGTATGGAACTTCACCACCACAGCCGGAGGTGTTCTTTTCTACACCGACTTTACAACCACGCCAGCAAAATATGCCAAAGAATACGGCAATCTGAAAGCCAATACAAACATCATCAATGCAGCCAACACCAGCAAGGATTTTGACGGCATGATTATCGGCTCAGGTGCCACCTCGCTCCGTATCATCGCCATGCCGGGTTGTTATTCGTCTGACTCATCCAAGGACTACGGCCCTGCTACTGAAGAAGACGCCGGCGCGACCTCCAACTGCATCCAGTTTTATACACCTTCGGCCGGAGGTTACATTACCACACCTGAAGTGACCGGCCCCTGCGTAGTCACAATCTGGGTCGGCAATCCCGACGGAAAATCATCCAAGACAGCCAAGCTCCACACCATCATCGACGGCAACGAGGCCGAGGTAGCATCAATCGCAGTCGGCAATAAGAAACGTATATATAAATTCACATACAACTACATGTCGGCAGGGCCGGTTAAATTCAAGTTTGACGCCAACGGCAAGAAACTTGATGTCAACGACATACTCGTAGAACGCTGGGTGCCGGAAGATCCCAACAAACCCATAGAAGTGACCGCAGGCTCGCTCGACAATACCAATCTAAGCTATGCCGACGGCTCTCTCTCACTTACATTCAATCAGGAAGTGACCTACAACGGCGGGGCTGAAATCAAAGGCATCACTCAGTGGGAAACCATCAGCCCTGTTGCCACAGGCAAGAAACTGACCATCTCGTATGAGGCTCTTAACGTCAACACCGACTATTCCATAACATTTCCCGAAGGCACCCTCACCGACCTCACAGGCGAGAAGAGCTATACCGGCACAATCAAGATGAGCACCGCCGATTTCGGTCCCGCCAAGCAGAGCGGCGAAACCCACTATGGCAAGCAGGCCAAGACTCTGCCTCTGACATTCGCGCCATTCAACGCAGTGGCACCTTTCGAGACCACCGGCGGTATCGTGCAGACCTCTCAGAACGATTACCCCCACTGGGTACAGGTGTCGGGCGGAAAATCAGCCGACCATGCGTCGATGACCAGCACAAGCGACAAAATCATGACCCTCTTTGACGGCGAGTCAAAACTCCTCGCGCTCGACATTGAGTATATCGGCACCGGCAACCCTCGCCTCAAGCTCCAGGAGTCACGCAACTGTGACGTCACCCCCGGATGGCGCACCATGCGTGTGCTTGAGAAAGGCGACTTCCCTTTCAAGGGTGAGATTGCCGTCAACCCCGAGACCCGCATGGTGAAACTCGCACCCGTCACCATCGGCGGCGAACTCAAAGTCAACGCCATGCGTCTCTCTGACGCCAACGGATATTTCGGCGACGACTACCAGTCGGGCATAACTGACATCAACGCTCTCCAAGCCATGGTGATAGCCACATCAGGCTCAATCAGAGTGACAGGTGTCACGGCCGAGACAGCCATATCGGTCTATGACGTAGCCGGACGCATCGTTGCAGCCGGACGCGGCGAGTCGGCTTACAGCCTCGCCCCCGGCATGTATATCGTATCAATCCAGAACGGCCCGACCGTCAAAGTGATACTCTGAACATATAAAGCATAAAAAAGACAGGAGTACGGAAGATTGAGATCTATTTTCCGTACTCCTGTCTTTATATATCAGAGAGACCTTTGGTATTTTGTATCGTAGAACCAAAAGACCGGCAAAATTGTTGTTATGACAAGTTGTCAGTCATGACTGACAATGCCGCCGTTTGGCACGGATTTTGCTAAATCAACCATATGAAAACATATAAAAAATATAAATTAAAACATTAAAATCATATACCAGTTATGAACATCAAACCATTAGCTGACCGCGTGCTCATCCTCCCCACTCCCGCTGAGGAAGTTACCGCCGCCGGCATCATCATTCCCGACTCGGCAAAGGAGAAACCTCTGCGCGGCACCGTAATCGCTACAGGCAACGGCACCAAAGACGAGGAAATGGTAGTAAAGAAAGACGACGAAGTGCTTTTCGGCAAATATGCCGGCACCGAAGTAGAGGTGGAAGGCACCAAATATCTCATCATGCGTCAGAGCGATGTGCTCGCAGTGATCGAGAAATAATATCTTACATATTATAATATATAAAGCACGACAATCATGGCAAAAGAAATAAAATTTGACATAAAGGCCCGCGAGGAGCTCAAGAAAGGTGTTGACGCTCTTGCCGACGCCGTAAAGGTAACCCTTGGTCCCAAAGGCCGCAACGTAATCATCGAGAAGAAATTCGGTGCACCCCACATCACTAAAGACGGTGTGAGCGTGGCACGCGAGGTAGAGCTCGAAGACCCCTTCCAGAACATGGGCGCGCAGCTCGTAAAGGAGGTGGCCTCGAAGACCGGCGATGACGCCGGCGACGGCACCACCACCGCTACCGTACTTGCTCAGGCCATCGTGAACGTCGGCCTCAAAAACGTAGCAGCCGGAGCCAACCCCATGGACATCAAGCGCGGCATCGATCGTGCGGTAGCCATCGTGGTTGAGGGCATCAAGGCCCAGAGCCAGGAGGTAGGCGATGACTTCAAGAAGATTGAAGACGTGGCCCGCATCTCGGCCAACAATGACGAGGCTATCGGCCATCTCATAGCCGAGGCCATGAAGAAAGTAAAGAAAGAGGGTGTAATCACCGTCGATGAAGCCAAGGGCACCGAGACCACAGTCGACATCGTGGAGGGTATGCAGTTTGACCGCGGCTACATCTCACCCTACTTCGTGACCGATACCGAAAAGATGGAATGTGTGATGGAAAATCCCTTCATCCTTCTTTTCGACAAGAAGATTTCCAACATCAAAGACATACTCCCCGTGCTTGAAGCTACCGCACAGAGCGGCCGCGGACTTGTAATCATCTCGGAGGACGTTGATCAGGAAGCTCTCGCCACCCTCGTTGTCAACCGTCTGCGTGGCTCGCTCAAGGTATGTGCTGTCAAGGCTCCCGGATTTGGCGACCGTCGTAAGGAAATGCTCGAGGACATCGCCATCCTCACCGGCGGCACTGTAATCTCGGAAGAGAAGGGCATGCAGCTCGCCAACGCCACCGTAGAGATGCTCGGCCGTGCTGAGAAGGTGACCATCAACAAGGAAAACACCACCATCGTAAACGGTGCCGGCAACAAGGAAAATATCGCTGCCCGCGTAGCTCAGATCAAGGCTCAGATCGAGCAGACCACCAGCGACTATGACCGCGAGAAGCTCCAGGAACGTCTGGCCAAACTCGCCGGCGGCGTGGCTGTGCTCCACATCGGCGCACCCAGCGAGGTGGAAATGAAGGAGAAGAAAGACCGCGTGGACGACGCTTTGAGCGCGACTCGTGCGGCTATCGCCGAGGGTATCGTACCCGGTGGCGGTGTGGCCTATATACGCTGCGTCAAGCTGCTTGAGAACGTCAAGGGTGCCAACGAGGACGAGACAACCGGTATACAGATTATCCGTCGTGCTATCGAGGAGCCCCTCCGCCAGATTGTAGACAACGCAGGCGAGGAAGGCGCGGTAGTGGTACAGAAAGTCAAGGAAGGCAACGCCGACTATGGCTACAACGCCCGCACCGACACATATGAGAATCTCATGGCTGCCGGCGTAATCGACCCCGCCAAGGTGACCCGCGTGGCTCTTGAAAACGCTGCTTCAATCGCCGGCATGTTCCTCACCACATCGTGCGTTATCGCCGACAAGAAAGAGGACACCCCTGCCCCCGCAATGCCCGCTCCCGGAATGGGTGGCATGGGCGGCATGATGTAAGCCAAATAGTCTCCTATAACTGACACATATCAATCCCGCATAAAGGATGTCTGACAAGGCTCCTTTGTGCGGGATTGTTTTGCTATAAAATAGCGCGAGTCTGCATGCAAAATTGCAACTCAATATATCCTCGCAATCTCGGTTTTAATCATTTTTCAGCACAGGCCACCTGTCTTTTTATTTATCGAGTGTTTGTATATTTATTCAAAATTGCCTAACTTTGCGCCCGAAAAAGCATCTCTTCACAAGAGATACTTTTTACAAACGTCATATCACAGGATTTTTATCTCCCCTATTCCAATCATTATTCATAATGTTGGACTTTAAACACCTGTTCTTGTTTGACTTTTGTTTTGGTGTCGATCCAAAATAAGAGGAAAAGAAGAATTGTCTGAAAACTCAGATGTTTAAATTTTTGTGTCAGTGGGAAATTTCATACTGATTTCAGACCTTGAAACACTCGTCAAGGCGGATAAATCAAAATCATCGGCAAGAAACTATCTTTCGATGCTTAACTCGCTACGCATATTTTTAGGGGGAGATAATTCACTACCAATCAACAATATAACCCCGGCATTCGTGCAGAGTTTCGGTGACAGCATGCTTCAGCGCGATATAGCACCGTCAACCGCAAGGCTTTACAAGCAGATGTTGCGGGCCATGTTCAACAAACAGCTTGGCAAGAGCTACCGGGAACTTATAAAAACAGCCTTTAAGGATACAGGCTCGGTTAATGAGCCGACAACACACATCTTACAGCCGGCCGACGTGGCGACAATCGCGTCAAGCCCGCTCGACAACTCGTCACTGCTGCAAAAAGCCCGCGACGTGTTTATGCTGAGTTTCTACGGCGGAGGCCTGTCGCTCGACGCCCTAAAAGATATAGCCCGCAGTGACACCGAGCACTCAGCCATACTAATCCCCCACCAGAAAGATTTAATCGAACGATTTGAGTCGCAACACGGGACACCGTTTTGCGACTACATACAGTCGCTCTCCGACGAAGCATACAGTCAAAGGCTTTATGCCATAGGCCGGATGCTTAATCTAAAAGCCGGGCTGACACCACTCTCGTCGGCCGACGCTTGGGTAAAAGCCGCCCTCAGATGCGGTCTCGGGCCGGAGGTGATTTCTGCTTGTCTGAAGACTCCGACAACCTACATTAATGTAGACGTAGACGCATCCGTAACAAACACAAATGCCGCCGCCAACCGGCAATACTATCAGAATGTGGCTGACAGTATACACAACTCTACGCTACACTGGTATGTGATGAGATGTCACGACATCTCACCGGCCGAGGCGGCAAAACTTCTCGACACACCATCCGCACAGACATATATCGAACGTGCCGAGACATTCATGCCGGTAATACCTTCTGAGCGGCATGACAAATCGCTAAGGATATTAGGCGACATTCTGTTTTTCCGCAGCCGGGCCGACACCGCAAGCCGTGTGAAGAAAGCCATGTGGCCCAAGGCCTATGTCTATGCCAACCGCTCGACTGGCCGGCCGTCATTCATCCCCGACGAGGAAATGAGAATGTTTATGCTGCTTTCAAATATCGCAAGCGATACAATAGAATACTTCTTCCCCGACGTAAACACACCGGAATTTAACACCGACGACCGCGTTACCGTCATCGACGGCAACTTTTGCGGACAAGTGGGTGTGGTCAGAAAACTGTCGGATGACAAACTGAAAGTATTCATCAAAATCGAAGCCTTCAACGGAGCCATTATCACAGCCGAGATACATAAATCATTTCTAAAACCGTGCTGAAAGCCATAACCTCCACCGGAACAAGCCTACAGCACCAACTCCCCTACTCTATAACAGACCAATGAAAATCACAACGCGCCTCATCCCTATCGCAACAATAACACTCCTGGCATGCTCGTGTTCGACACCCAAGAACATCACTTACTTTCAGGACGCCAAAGTCGGCGAGACGGTCAATCCTCTCACCCCGCTCGAAATCAGAGTCAAACCCGAGGACAAGCTGTCGATAATGGTCAATACACCCGACCCTTCACTCTCGACACTGTTTAACCTCGTGCAAGCCCAAAATCGGCTCCAGGCGTCCACTGCCGGCACCAAGACCATAGGTTCATCCAACACATCGTCGGGCAGCGTGTCGCTCTATACTGTCAACCCAGAAGGCGACATCAACTTTCCCGTGCTCGGAAAGCTGCATATAGCCGGCATGACACGATATGAGGTAGGTGAATATATCAAAAACGAACTCATCACACGCGACCTCGTCAAAGATCCGATAGTCACGGTAGAGTTTGCCAACACCGGCATTACAGTACTCGGAGAGGTGGCAAACCCGGGACGCATCGAGTTTAACATGGACCACATGACCATCGTCGATGCCATCGCTATGGCCGGCGACCTGAAAGTCAATGGCCGACGTGAGGACATACTCGTATTGCGCGAAGAGGCCGACGGCTCGCAAAAGGTGCATCGTGTCAATCTTATTGACCTTGACGCCCTTGCTGCATCGCCTGTCTACTATCTGCAACAGAACGATGTGATATACGTCGAACTCAACGATAAACTCAAACGACAGACCACGCCCAACGGCGAGACGCCATTCACTCCGGCTTTCTGGATGTCGGTAGGCTCCTTTGGTGTGACCATCGCAACACTCGTAATCAGTCTGACAAAATAATATCATGGCAGAAAACAACGCAACAACACCCGCTCAGAGAAGAAAAAAAACACCCGAAAGCACCCCGGTACCCATTGTCGACATTATCTTTCTGACACTCAGAAAGTGGCCTTGGATATTATTGTCACTCATCGTGTGTGTGGGCGCGGCCATGGTATATATACTCCGTACACCCGACGTGTATACACGCGCAACGGAGATAATGATCAAAGAGCCCTCAAAAGGCAAATCGGCCGGCATGGAGGAGTTTGCCGACCTCGGCCTCATATCGTCAAGCACAAGCGTGGCCAATGAAATAACCAACCTGCGCTCGGGCGATCTGATGGAGGAGGTGGTGAGACGCCTTAATCTCGATGTCAACTACTTCCGCAAGGGTCGCTTCCATAACATCGTGGCCTATGGCACCGGTCTACCGATACAACTTGAGATAGTCAATTTTCCGACCGACGCTTCGGCAACTCTTGAATTAAACATCTCAGCCGACAAAAAAGTTGCCATAAGTGAGCTCAAACAGGGCGAACTCAAATGGGAAGAAAATTTCACCGGCTCGCTCGGTGACTCAATCGCCACTCCCGTCGGCATCATGATAGTCAATCCCTCGCCTGCCTATACTCCCGGCACCGCAATCGAGCTCGAAGTCAACAAAATACCCGTCAAGACAGCCCAGGCTATATATTCAAGCCATCTCGGTGTGTCGCAGAGCGGTGAGAACAGCAGCGTGATACGTCTCACTCTATCAGACCGCTCCATACAGCGTGCCGACGATGTGCTCGCCACCCTCATCGATGTGTACAAAGACTCGTGGATCAGAGACCGAAACGAAATCGCCGTTTCGACCTCACAGTTTATCAATGAACGTCTCAATGTCATAGAGGGCGAGCTCGGCAATGTCGACAATGACATATCGTCGTTCAAGTCGGAGCACCTCATACCCGATATCGCCGCGGCGTCATCCATGTATATGTCTCAAAACCAACAGATAGCCTCGGAAATTCTCGACATAAACAATAAGATACAGATGGCGCGGTTTGTCAGGACCTATCTGACTGCCGAGGATTCGCGCAATCAACTCCTGCCGGCCAACTCGGGTCTTGTGGGTGACATCGCCAAACAGGTGAGCGAATATAACGAGATGCTTCTGCAGCGCAACGCTCTAGTCGAGAAGTCGTCAGACACCAACCCGCTTGTCGTTACCATCGACCAGCAACTTGCGGCCCTGCGCAACGCCATAGTAGCAACCGTGGATACCCAGATAGCTGCCCTCAACACCCAACTCCGCTCGCTACAGCACTCACAGGCATCCACGACATCCAAGATTGCCACATCTCCGGCCCAGGCGAAATATCTATTGTCGGTGGAACGCCAGCAGAAGGTGAAAGAGTCGCTCTATCTCTTCCTGCTTCAGAAAAGAGAGGAAAACGAATTGTCACAGGCTTTTACGGCTTACAACACCCGTGTAATCAACAAACCGGGACCGGCCGGCGTGCCCCCCACCCCGGCCAAGACATCGATACTCATGATTTCGGTGCTTGTCGGCCTCGCTCTGCCGTTTGGCGTGACATTTGTAATCGAGACGAGCAACACCCGCATACGCGGCCGTAAGGACATCGAACATCTCACCCTCCCGTTCCTTGGCGAAATACCCGAGGCCGGTACTGCCTCAGGCCGCAAGAATAAGAAAAATGACCACAGCATCAACACTCTCATCGTCAAGGAGGGCAAACGCGACATCATCAACGAGGCATTCCGCGTGTTGCGCACTAACGTGGAGTTTATGCGCAACAACAGCGGCACAGGCAACGTCATAGCCGTGACATCGTTCAACCCCGGTTCGGGCAAATCGTTTGTCTCGGTCAATCTGGCTATGACAATGGCTCTAAAGGGTAAACGTGTGCTTGTAATCGACGGCGATATGCGTCACGGCTCTACATCGGCCTACATAGGTTCGCCCCAAGAGGGCATAGCCAACTATCTCGCCAATCCCGGGACACATCTCCACGACATCATCGTGCAGGATGCCGAAAATCCGCTGCTTGACATACTCCCGGTGGGTGTAGTGCCCCCCAATCCGACCGAGCTGCTTGAGTCGCCGCGCTTCGGGGAACTCATCACAGCTCTGCGCCCGGCTTACGACTATATATTTATCGACTGTCCGCCCATCGAGGTAGTAGCCGACGCACAAATCATCGACGCCCACGTAGACAGGACCATCTTTATCATACGTGCAGGTCTGCTCGAACGCTCTATGCTCCCCGAGCTCGAACGTATCTATGAGGAAAAGAAATATCGCTCCATGGCCCTCATCCTCAACGGCACCCCACTCTCCCGCTCACGCTACGGCTATTCCCACGGCTACCGCTACGGTTACGGCTACGGATATGGCTACGGCTTTAACTATGGAGAAGGAAAATAACCAAAGGTATTAAATCAAGTGGAACAAACACTTAAACATAAGGCGGTAAACGGTGTGCTTTGGCGTGTGGCCGAGCAGGGCGGTAAGCAATTGATATATTTTGGTATATCAGTCGTGCTCGCCCGTCTGATCATGCCGGACCAATTTGGTATGGTGGCTATGCTTACAGTGTTTACCGCTGTGGCCGGAGTATTCATTGACTCAGGTTTTTCAACCGCTCTTGTACGCAAAACCGACCGAACGCAGGCTGATTGCAGCACCGTATACTGGTTTAATATCGTCATTTCAATAGTATGCTATCTTATACTTTTCGTATGCGCACCCTTGGTCGGACGATTTTATGATATGCCACAACTGACAGCAATACTACGTGTTTCGGCTTTAGGATTAGTCATCGGATCTCTTGCAGGAGTACATCGCACTCTGCTTCAAGCCGAAATGGACTTCAAATCCTTGACTAAATTCAATTTGCTTGGTATTTTCATCTCCGGCTCTATCGGCATTTTCATGGCATGGCTTGGATTTGAAGTATGGGCTTTGGTTACACAAGGACTCATATTGCAAGTCATATCAACAATATGTGTATGGTATAAAGTAAAATGGCGGCCATCGTTTATTGTTTCTCGTGATAGTTTCAATGAGTTTTTCGGATTCGGTTCCAAGATGCTGGCCTCCTCTCTGCTCGACACAATATACTCCAACATATACTCCATTGTGATAGGAAAGGTTTATCGTGCGGCAGATCTTGCTTACTACAATCGAGGTAGTTCGCTATGTCAGATGACATCTTCATTACCCACAGGTATACTCCAGTCTGTCACCTATCCGACATTGTGTAAACTACAGCATGACAATGAGGCGTTAAAACGAGGTTACAGGCGCACTCTTAGAATCGCAGCTTTCGTAATCTTCCCAATGTGTATCGGAATGGGAGCAGTAGCCTACCCTCTGATCAACGTCCTCTATACCGAGATATGGATTTACACTGCAACCCTGCTCTCCATCATGGTATTCAGCATGATGTGGTATCCAATCCATGCCATCAATCTCAACTACCTCATAGTAAAAGGCCGAAGCGACCTTTTTTTTCGACTCGAAGTCATCAAAAAAATACAGGGGGTCATAATACTATGCGTGACTATCCCACTCGGCCTCGAAGCTATGTGTTACGGCAGTATTGTCAGTTCATTACTATCACTCATATGGAACACCTATTACAACGGCAAATTTCTCAATATGAGTATATTCAAACAGCTCCACGACTTCTCACCGATCCTGTTACTCAGCGGTGTGATGTATATCGGAGCACGCAGTGTCGCTTATTTTATGGGCAATGATCTGACATCATTAATCTGTTCAGTCGCTACAGGCGCAGCAATATATATCGGTGGAGCATTTCTTTTCCGCTTCCCTGAAATCAAAGAGCTTAAAGAACTGAAAAAATGAATCACCAAATTACAGTCACCTCACCACTTCTTCCTGATAAAGAAGAGTTTGGCAGGTTGCTTTCCGAAATATGGGAGAGCAAGTGGATTACCAACAACGGACGGTTTCACCAACAGCTCGAAAAAGAGCTGGCCGAGTATCTCAAAGTGCCATACATCAGCCTCTTCACCAACGGCACCCTTCCTCTGATTACCGCACTACAGGCATTGCGTATTACAGGCGAAGTCATCACTACACCATATAGTTTTGTAGCCACGACCCACTCACTGTGGTGGAACGGCATAAAGCCTGTGTTTGTCGACATTGACCCGGCAACATGCAATCTCGACCCGAGTAAAATCGAAGCGGCCATAACACCGCGCACCACAGCCATTATGCCAGTCCACTGCTATGGCAAACCATGTGACACCAAGGCCATACAGGAAATAGCCGACAAATATGGTCTGAAAGTCATCTATGATGCTGCGCATGCCTTTGGAGTGGAAGTCGACGGAGTGTCGTTGCTAAATGCTGGCGATATGTCTACGCTTTCGTTTCATGCCACCAAGGTATACAACACCATCGAGGGCGGCGCACTCGTGATGCATGACGAGCAGACCAAAAAGCGCATAGACTATCTAAAGAACTTCGGTTTTGCCAACGAGACCACAGTCGTCGCCCCGGGCATCAACTCCAAAATGGACGAAGTAAGGGCCGCCTATGGCATACTCAATCTGCGACAGGTCAATGCCGCCATAGAAGCACGCCAACATGTGGCCCAACGCTATCGCCAGACTCTGCGCAACATCGATGGCCTGACATTCTTTGATGACATGCCGGGCGTACGTCACAATTACAGCTATTTCCCGGTGTTTATCGATGCTGAAAAATTCGGAATGACGCGCGACGAACTATATTTCAAGATGAAAGATGCCAACGTCCTTGGTCGCCGCTACTTCTACCCTCTCATCAGCGACTTCAGCACATATCGTGGCCTCCCCTCCTCTACGCCCCAAAATCTCCCCGTCGCAACCCGCATCGCCAATCAGGTAATCTGCCTCCCGATGCATCATGAAATCTCCGAAAAAGATTTAACCCGTATTATAAATTGCATCAAAACATCATGAGTTTTCACAGTTATTTGTCGCGCAAACTATTTTGGTTTCAAGACTTTACACAGGGGGGGGTAATTTGGAGGGAATATAAAGACATCCGTAGAATATATCATGGAGGAGATAGAATAACATTACTTGATCATATGCTTAAATACACGGTCAAAAATGTAGCATTCTATAAAAATTTTAAATATGTCACTCTTCAGGATTTTCCAATAGTCAGCAAAAAGATTATCAATGAAAATTACGAGAAGTTCTTAGTACCACCAACGAACATACCAGGACAGAAAGGAGAGTTGCACATACAAAAAACTTCCGGATCTACAGGAATCCCATTTTTGATTCCTCAAGACACAAAATGTCGTCTTAGAAGATTGGCAACCATTAAATTTGAAAATGATTTATTAGGTTTTCATTCATTTGAACCATTATTACATCTAAGAGCCACCAGCCACTATTGGAAAGGATTCCTTGATAAGTATGACAAAAAAAATAACATTTGGTATTCCGATAATTCCAATTTAACCGAAGAAAGGCTTAAGACTATTATTAATATAATTAGAGCTCATAAAATTAGATTTGTCCGCGGTTATATGACAACTCTTGATTTTATAGCAGACTACTTGATAAAATATAATATTGCCCTTCCTTCAAAGCCATTATTTATTTCAGTCGGAGAGCTATTAACAGAGTCTTTGCGCAAGAAGATTGTATACGACCTTAAATGCAATATTGTATCACAATATGCAACTGAAGAAAATGGAATTTTTGGAACGTCTACTATTAATGGAGAAGGAACAACCATAAAATTAAACCGAGCCAACTGTATTATAGAGATTTTAAAACTTGACTCTGATCAGCCAGCCAAAGATGGAGAGATTGGTAGAATCGTAGTCACTGATTTTATAAATCATGCAATGCCGTTAATCAGGTATGACACAGGAGACTTAGCTGCAGTTGGCAACCGATGTGCAGATGGTTACCCATCACTATTGATAAATCTCTCAGGGAGAAAAACCGATTTGATAACACGTGTTGATGGTTCTTATGTTGATTTCTATAATTCAATACCAAAAGAAATATTTCTCAATACAGAGATTAAACAATGGCAATTTATACAAGAGGACGAAAAAATATATACTTTAAGATTATCTTTAGCACAAGAAACCGCCTCTATTGATGAGAAATATGTGACTGACAACATAAAAAAAATAATTGGCGACAGTGCGATAATCAATTTCGATTATGTTAACGAAATACCAGTCCTAGATTCCGGTAAAAGAAGATCAGTCATAAATAAATATCAACGCAATTGAAAGAAATATACGCCCTCGGAGTGGGTCATAATACTCCTGTATTCATTGATCTTGCTGAATCTTGTGGCTACAAAATAGCCGGACTGTATCACTATAATAGTGAACGGACCAATGAATTTGATCATGGTTTTAAAATATTAGGGTCTTTCGATGATCTGTTTGATGAAGACAATAGTCTTACTGACAAAAATTTCTTATTGACTATGGGAAATAATGAAATCCGAAAGATTCTCACTCACAAAATAGTCCAAAAAGGAGGAAAAGTCCCAACTATCATACACCCATCGGCAATAATATCTCGTTTTGCTAAAATCTCAAAAACGGGTGTATACATAAGTGCTTTTTCTCACATACAAGCTGATACGGTTATTGACGAAGGAGTAATCATACTCTCCGGTGTCAACATCTCTCATACAAACCATATTCATCCATATTGTTTTATCGCCGGAGGTGCCACAATCGGAGCATATACAGAGTTGGAAGACGAGGTCTTTGTTGGCCAAGGAGCATTGACTATTTCCGGGAAAGTATCCAAAATCGGGCGAAAAGCCTATATCGGAGCTCGTTCACTTGTAACAAAATCAATAAATCCAAATTCAATTGTAAAAGGCTCTCCAGCCAAAACAATATCCTGTAATAACAAGAATTTATAACCTATATCAAACATATATGATTATATCGGTTAATATTTTTGGACTCTAATCAATATCGAATCACATCTGTAATATCATATTTAACATCTGAACGATGACTGAAAACAATTCAAACGACGCAGTTAAAACTAAAGCATTAGTCGCTATAAGATGTATAACTTATAATCACGAGGCATACATTCGTGATGCTCTTGAAGGATTTATAATGCAGAAGACTAACTTTCCGTTTGTAGCGATTGTTCATGATGACGCATCAACTGATGGCACCGCAGATATTATCCGCGAATATGCAGCTAAATATCCCGACATAATCAAACCCATCTACGAAACAGAAAACCAATATTCCAAACATGACGGCTCACTTGGTCGCATTATGACGGCTGCATGCGAAGCTACCGGTGCGAAATACATCGCCATGTGTGAAGGTGATGACTATTGGACCGATCCGCTAAAACTTCAAAAACAAGTGGATTTTCTCGAGACCCACCCTGATTATTCAATGTGCTTTCATAATGCAATTGTTCACTATGAGGACGGATTAAAGCCCTCGGACATTAGCGTATTTGCTAATAGAATAAAAGATAACAATTCTAACTTCCAAAATCACCTATTAGCAAATTTAGAGACCAGAGATTATGAAGTCCTTGAATATGCAAAAAGCTGGTTCACTCCTACAGCTTCTGTAATGTTCAAAAGTAAATGTCTACAATCTATCTACACAAAAAAAATAGCAGAATGTAAAGATTTTTATTTCGGAGATATACCTTTATGGTTTACATGTGGTGTACAAGGGAAAATATTTGGATTTAAAGAACCGATGAGTTGTTATCGTATTCAAAATACAGGTATAAATAGAGCAGTAAATAGCGTCCCTGTACATAAAAGGCTAAAAGTATACAGAGCCTATATATCAATATTTCCAGATCCCATCAAAAGTTTTTATAAAAACAAAACTGCCAAAGAAGCTATTTTTGCTATATCTGTCCTAAAAAAAGGTGATATCAGAGAATCCCTTAAAATATTAAAAATATGTTTTGAAATTGCTCCATATGGTAGTTTGAGAGAAATTATTTTATATCCATATACTATAACAAGAAATCTTATAACTCAAAAATAAGGAAAACATATTCCATGTCATTCATACAATAAATGAATATTTGTTTTTTCATCACACAGTATCCAAACCCTCAAGCCGGAGGCATAGAAAACGTTACATATCGGCTTGCTCTAGGGTTATTATCACGTGGGAACAATGTTTCATGTATTACTTTCGGTAAATCAACCGAATTAGATTTACCGTTTGAATGCTTACGCATAACTGAAAATACTAATGAAAATATAATCCTTAATTTTATTTCCCAAAGAAATATTGATATTATCATAAATCAATGTATTGAGATAAAATGGTTTTATATATTAAAATATATAAGATTAAAGTTACCAAATATCAAACTCATAAAAGCACATCACACTGATCCATTAAGCTCTCTAAAAGGTGTGTGTGATAATGAGCCCTTATATATCAATGCTAATGATTTTTCAAGGTTATTATATCATATTTCTCCTATAACTTTTTTTCGAAAAAAACGGAGATACAACTATCTTAAAACTCAATATCATGAATGGGGGCATTTCTACGATTCAATTGTACTCCTATCCCAACGATTCATTCCTGTATTTAAACAATTATCAGGTTATAATAGCTGTTTTGTTACGGCCATAGAAAATCCCGTTGAATTTAACAATGATAACATATCAATAAATAAAGAAAAAATAATAGTATATGTTGGCAGATTAAATCGAGAAGCTAAACGTCCCGATCGATTATTGAAAATCTGGGGAAAAATTTACAAGTCTTTCCCAGATTGGAAATTAATATTTATTGGTGATGGACCATTACGCAATTCGCTGGAGATATATACTAAACAGCATCAACTTGAGCATGTATATTTTACAGGTCAAATAAATCCTTCCAACTATCTACGCAAAGCCTCAATAATCTGTATAACAAGCACATACGAAGGCTTTTCTCTTGTTTGTGCTGAGGCATTGGCTAATAATGTAATACCAATAGCATTTGATAGTTATGAAGCAATCAAAGATTTAATTGACGATGGCAGAACCGGCATATTAGTAAAACCATACAATCTTAATATATATGCCAATAACTTAACAGAATTAATGTACAATACGACCTTTTCCAATCAATTATATAATAACATCTCCTCAGATAAAAATATACGCCAAAGACTTTCCATGGATAACATCTTGAATAACTGGGAGATTCTATTTCATAAATTGTTATCATGATTATATTAGTTATAATTGGAGCATCTCTATTGCTAATATTTGGAGTAGTTACATATCGCTGGATTCAACTAAATAGCTATAACCAAAGTCCTCTTTGTATAAAAACATTTGACAATCTCAACTCACCATTTCATCCTTCAGTTGTGTTTTTCCATGACGGATGGAACGGTTGGAAATACTGGATGGTCGAAACTCCTTTCTCTCCAAGATGCACCCCTTATATTGATAGAAACGAGTGCCCCTCTCTCCATGTCTCAAATGATGGTATAAATTGGACTACACCAACTAATCTGACGAATCCGCTCGTTAATTTCGGAATAGAAGGAGAACAAAATCTTGACTATTATTCCGACCCTCACCTAATAAAGACCAATAATCGCTTAGAATGTTTTTATCGCCTGACCGAACGTCATGGCGACATTAACAAACGAGATAACGTAAGCCTTAGGCGTATAGAGTCTGTCGATGGAATAAATTGGAGCGACGAGGAAATTATCAGTAATTTATGGTTGGAGGAGTTAAATATCGGACTGGGAAAAATGGTCGTAAGTCCGTCATTAATATATTCCGATGAACATGGATATATTATGTGGTATGTCAATTCTGAGGACCATTCCGGCAATAGGGATATTGCTCTCAGCACCTCTAAAGATGGTAAAAAATGGACCGATGCAATTATATGTACACTTAATGGCAAGACCTTAAATCCATGGCATATCGATGTCATGAAGGACCATGATGAGACTTTATTGATGACTATATATGATAAAAAGGACATTTCGCTATGGAAAAGCGATGATGGTTTTAATTGGGAATATATAAATACTATTCTTTCTCCTTCTGCCATCATAGGTTCCTTCTATAGTGATGGATTATATCGGTCTTGCCTAATTCACGACTCAGAGAACTATAAATTGTACTTTTCCGCATACAATTTTAATAAAACATCTATTGGCTTGTGTACATTCAACATTCTTGGTGATAATCCAACCATTGTCTCTCATGGTAGAAATTGTTCTTTTCTACAATTTATAATTCTGTATTTTGAATATGAATACAGACATATTGCTTTTGTGTTAAAAAATATATTTAATAAAATACTCTCATGCGTGTCCTTTGGTTTTCGGTAACTCCGTCGTTGTTCAATCCCTATAGCAACACTCATAATGGTGGCGGGTGGATTGCATCTCTCGAACAAATCGTGCGCGGAATGCCAGAAATTGAGCTTGGCGTATCTTTCTACTTTAGAACGGATTGCGGCGTATATGAGAATGATGGTGTGAAATACTATACACTGCCTAATGACTCACGAGGGACCTTGGCCAAATGGTGGAAACCGGAGAAAACGGAAGAGAGAGTGGCCAGGTATCTTAAAATTATTGATGATTTTAAGCCTGACATCATTCAGATATTCGGTAGCGAAAATGATTTCGGACTCATATGTGACAAAACTGATGTCCCGGTAGTGATACATATCCAGGGGTCGATGCCTCCTTACCATAATGCCCTGTTTCCCATCGGAATGAACAGTTATGATTTTATCTTTGGCAGTGGTCTGAAACTTAACCGACGCATTATCGGTCTAAGATCAGACCGGGCTTTCAGACGAAAAGCTGACAGGGAAGTGGCAATCTTTAAATCGTGTCACCACTTTATGGGCCGAACGGAATGGGACCATAATCTTGTGAGACTGTTTAATCCCGACGCAAGTTATTACCATTGCGAAGAGGCACTCAGAGACTCTTTTATCTCATCTGACAAGAAGTGGTGTGGCTCGGCCAACGGCAAGGTTAAAATAATAAGTGTGATATCCAATCCCTGGTATAAGGGTGCTGATTTGATACTTAAGACAGCCCAGCTTTTATCACGGCACACAGATCTTGATATTGAATGGAATATATTCGGAGTCAGCGATATTGGATTTTATGAACGTAAATATGGCATTAAGGCAGTAGATGTAAATGTCAATGTCAGGGGGGCGGTGGACAAAGATACTCTTGTCAACGAGCTGTGTAGCTCAACCTGTTATGTACACTCCAGCTATATCGACAACAGCCCAAACAGTCTTTGTGAAGCACAGTATCTCGGAGTGCCGGCGATTGCTACCAATGTCGGAGGCATATCTTCACTGGTCGAGGATGGCAAGACCGGCTTGTTGTTTCCGGCTAATGATCCTTATACGTTGGCAGCGATAATCAAACACACTGTCACCGATAATCATGCAAAGATGCAATATTTAAGCGAAAACGAAAAGAGTATTGCCATCGCCAGACACAATCCCCAAAAAATAAGTGACAATTTATTACTGATATATCAAAGCATTATCAACCGCCATAATGAGACTCATAAATTGGTATCATTAAAATCAGATGTAATAGCCGTATGATAATCTCACTCATCGAATATATTGGAGGTGTCTTAGGTTGGATTATTCATTTTTTTTGGAATTCCAAGATACAATATGTCGGTATTATGTTTAAAAGTGCTATTTGCACTGCTATATGCAAAGGCTGTTTTAAATCATTCGGGGCACATTCACGATTTATCACTCTGCCTCAAGAACTAAGACAGGCTCATAATATAGAAATCGGAAGTTATTGCCGTTTAGGCCGACATATCTTATTAAGATGTTATGATTTCAACAGTACCAGACCTGTAATCCAAATCGGCGACAGGGTAAATATCGGTGACTACTCTACAATCTCATGCTGTAACCGGATTGATATCGGCAACAATGTCCGCATGGGACGCATGGTCATGATTACTGATAATTCTCACGGGCATACAGACAATATATCCGAACTTAAAATAAACCCTATAGACCGACCTTTAGTATCTAAGGGGCCTGTTGTCATTGAAGAAAATGTATGGATTGGTGAAAAAGTCTCAATTATGCCGAATGTTACCATCGGACGCGGCTCTATAATCGCAGCTAATGCTGTGGTCACAAAGTCAGTTCCGGCATATAGTATTGTAGGCGGATGCCCAGCCCGCGTCATCAAAACTTTGTCACAATAATAGCTTTTTGCAATCAATGAATATACATAGTCTGTCAAGATTTCTAAATTACAGCAGAGAATTTGGCTTACGCACGGCCTATGGCTATATAGTCAAACCGTATCTTCATAAACGAAGTGCATTGCCAGCAAAACATCAGGCTGTAAAGAAATATCTTTACCATTGGGCTTCAGCACATACAGACATATCATCATACGTCAATCCGACTTCTGGTGTGGCTTACCCAACAGGCGGAGACACTATCTGGATTTGTTGGCTGCAAGGAGAGAAAGAGATGCCAGATATTATAAGGTTATGTTACGACTCTGTCAAAAAGATGTCAGGCAGTAAAATTGTGCAACTTATAACATTTGACAATATAACTGATTTTGTCAAAATACCAGCCAGCATCGAACTTAAGGTGAGGAATAAAGAAATTTCCTTGACCCATTTTGCCGACTATCTGCGTATCCTTCTTCTTAAAACACATGGCGGACTGTGGCTCGATGCTTCAATTTATGTATCACAACCAATTAATTTCACACCTAAGAACGATTCATTATATACCATAAAAATGCCCAAAATAAATGATACATATCCTTCGGATTATCGATGGGCTGTCAATATGATAGGCTGTAGCAAAGACTGTTTGTTGTTTTCTTTGTTAGAGATGCTTATGAGAAAATATATTGAAGAACACAAGTCGTTTATTGATTTTTTCCTGTTTGATTATTTAATTGCAGTTTTGTATGACCATAACATATCAATCAGAAATATGATTGACAATATACCATACAATAACGAGTGGTTTTATCAGCTACATAACATTTGCAATAACGCATATGACAAAAATGTATATGATACGCTTATGCACAAACAGGCTTACCATAAATTAAGCTGGAAAACATCCTATAAAATAACGGACCAAAACGGATGTCGGACATTTTATTCGCATCTCATGGATGGGAAAACTTCCAAAATATAATATCAACACAAGTATATCGATGAAAGTCATACCATTATATCTGCCGCAGTTTCACACCATTCCTGAAAATGACGAGTGGTGGGGAAAGGGATTTACAGAGTGGACAAACGTAAAAGATGCACGACCGCTTTTTGAAGGTCACAATCAACCCCGTGTACCGCTAGGGAAGAATTATTATGACCTCAGCGAGCTTGAGACTCTTAAATGGCAGTGTAAACTCGCCAAAGAGCATGGCATATATGGGTTCTGCATGTATCACTATTGGTTTAACGGACATATGCTGCTGGAAAAACCTATGGAAATGCTATTGGCTCATCCAGAAATAGATATCAAATATTGTATTTCTTGGGCCAACCACGACTGGACGGATGCATGGAAAGCATCTGACAGGACTCCACGAGTGCTGATCGCACATGATTTTGATGATGAGCAGGATTGGGTGAATCATTTCAATTATATGCTTCCATTTTTCAAAGATTCGCGCTATATGACCGAAAACAATAAGCCCCTCATGGTCATTTATGTGCCCAACCTCATACGCAAGTTATCCAAAATGCTTGCTCTCTGGACCAAGATGGCCAAAGACGCAGGTTTTGACGGATTGACATACATATATCAGAGCGCAGCATCAAGTTTTGACACGTCATGGGACCGCTCTATGTTTGATTATGGAGTGGAAATGAATCCCGGCTATGCCAACCTGATGTTTCAAAACAAACGTAATGGAGGATTTTTCCCTAAATTGATGAAATACAGCCGAGAGATCAAACGTCGTCTCGGCATACGTCGTAGTCTTGTCCCGGCAGGCAAACCAAAGTCGGCCGGCCATATGGATTATGATGCCGTGTGGGGCAATGTGTTACGTCTCAGGCCACAACCGGATGGTCCAAGGATGATTCCATGTGCCTTTACTGACTGGGACAATACCCCTCGCCATAAGGAGCGAGGATATTTGTGCGACAATGTAACTCCCGAAAAGTTTCACCAATATTTCAGTCAGTTAGTGAAAAACGCCCGTCAATATTACGATACAGACATGATATTTGTTTTCGCATGGAACGAATGGGCCGAAGGCGGTTATCTCGAGCCTGATGAAAAACACGGATATGCCTTCCTTGAAGCTATCAAAGACACTCTTGCCAAACTGAAATGAGAATCCCAAGTCTCTACAAACTATTTGAGGACCGTAATCTCGCCACTGTCACACTCGTGTTCATGAGCGTGCAATTCACATTTCTGGAAGGAATGGCTGTTAGTGTTCCTAAAGTGGCGTTCATGTCAATCATGCCATTTGTCTTGCTGACAAAATTTCCACAGGCCAACAAAGCACTTTTATGGGGCCTGACTTACTTGTTTGTCACCATGGCTTTGGCTCAAATAAACGGTGGTATCACACGCATGTCAACCTTTATATACAGTGCTTTATTCATATTCACTTTTGCCGTTTATTATGGCCTGATATGGATAAAAGAATGTATGTCTATTGAATATTTCACTTCAGTATTGAAATGGCTGATATACGGTTATACCATTTGTCTTCTCCTTCAACAAGCATGCATACTGGTCGGCATACGTTACTTTCCTCTGATTAATCTCGTCAGAGGCAGCTACTACGCAATAAATCATCTCAATACGTTAGCCATTGAACCATCTCATGCGGCAAGGCTTATGACTGTGTTTTTCTACGGTTTTCTCAAATGTACCGAATATCTTAAAGATAGTCCGATGAGCATACGGCAACTATATATCCAATATAGGTGGGTCATCATATCGTTTGTCTATTTTATGCTAATGATTGGAAGTGGAACAGCCATTGTTGGTTTGGCCATAGTATCGCTTTACTTTGTCAAAAAGAAATATGCTTTTTTCATATTGTTTGCAGCTCTTACTTTTTATATGCTGTCATCATATATTGACTATGAGCCATACAACAGAGCGGTTGCGACACTCAATGCTGCCATGACCGGAGATACCGATGAAGTAATCAAAGCAGACCACAGCGCATCGTCACGTGTAAATATAATTATCGACACATTTACAAAAACCGACCTGAGCGATTTTCAGACATGGGTAGGACACGGTATGGATGCTCAATCTGAATACTCTATAAATATGGCCATATATGAATACGGTATGATCTCATATCTCGTGAAAATATTTTTTTTCCTGTCATGCTGCTTTACAGGTTTCTTTTCACTCGAGACTCTGTTATTCATAATTTTATTCGGTATGAATATTGGCAATATAGCCTATGGATGGGCTGCGTTAATGGTATTCACAACAATTAAATATTTCAAAAAAAACGCATATGTATAAGCCGAGCGACACCCTGGACAACAACTTAAATACCAGCATATTACAAATAGGGGGGGAGAATCCGTACGTCTCGATTGTCATGCCGAGCTATAATGCATCCAACTATATTAGAGATTCAATTGAGAGCATCCTTAGACAAGATTTTGAAAATTTTGAGCTTATCATTGCTGATGATTGTTCTAACGATAACACTATAGAGATAATATCTTCATTCAAAGATAAACGTATCAGACTTATACATACCGAACAAAATACCGGCTCAGCAAAATATCCGAGAGAACTTGCCATTGAACACTCTCGAGCCCCTTACATTTGCTGGATAGATTCAGATGACACTGTCGATCCAAACTATCTATCACAATTACTGACTACAAAAATAAATACAAAAGCCAATATCGTATGCAGTCAAATGTTAGCCGAACGAAACGGTCATATACAATATACTTTGCCCAAAGACGACTTTAACTATAACAGCATTGTAAGCGGCCGAGACGCGGTAATGATGACATTGGACAGGGCCTGGAAAATCAACCTCAACGGATGGCTGTGTGACAAAGAGATATGGATGAACACATCTTCATATAAAAATCTAAATATTATTCACATGGATGCTGACGATTTCTCCGCACGAGAAATATTGTACAAAGCAGCTTCGGTGGCATTTTGTAAGGTAGCATATCATTATCGGTTACACCCAGATGCAATAACTAAGAAGATTTCCACTAAAAAATTTGAATCAGTAATCACTGATCGTCTTGTTCTCGAATATTTCAAACCGAAATATCCAGAAGCAATACCATTAATACAGCGGACATTATGCAGCCGAATGATTGCTTTAATGAGAATTTTTTCTATAAATATTGCTCATCTTACTCATGAAGACCAGCTATACTCAAAAAATTTGTTGCAAAAATATTTTAACAAAATAAGGATGGCTGATATACTGCAAGCAGATATTCCTTTCAAATTTAAAATACTTTTAATGATGCCTTTTAATTGGACATTGACAGCTATGAAGATAATAAACTAATACGATGATTACAATACTTGGCAACTATAATACAAAAGTATTTCACAAAATAATCTATAATTGTTTTTTTATAATCCAGTAATGAAAATATCGATTATTATACCTGTATACAATGTCGAGAACTTCATAAGACGATGCTTAGAATCAGTCGCAAATCAAGTATACCCCAATATTGAAGTGATATTGATTGATGATGCATCTCCGGATAAAAGTATTGATATTGCCAAAGAATTTATCAATACCTATAAATACTCTAATATCTTCAAAATAATAATTCATGAACAAAATCGCGGCCTTTCGGCAGCTCGTAATACCGGTATAAAAAATTCAACAGGCGATTATTTATACTTCCTTGACAGTGATGATGAGTTATACGACAAAAACGCGATAAGCATTCTCGCTGAAAATGCGGCAGAAACACATGCCGATGTTGTTATCGGAAATTACATGGGTGTAAAACCAAATTCTTGTTACAAGTCCAAATACAACACAAAATGTACTCTTAAAGACTCTTATTTAATCTCAGCATTTGTCAAAGGAGACATCCCAATTATGGCATGGAACAAGTTGGTCGCCAGAAAATATTTTTTTGAAAATAATCTTTGCTTCAAAAATGGTATTTTAAATGAAGATGAGTTGTTTTCTTATCAGCTTCTTTTCTTGAATCCGACTGTATCAATGGCAGGTGTTACAACCTATAAATATAATATCCGTCAAGGCTCCATAATGACCACTGTCAATATAAATCGTCTGATTTCTCCAATAATAGTTTATGAAGAAATATTAAAATCATATAAATCGATTGGTGGCAATGATATCATAATGCTTAAGAATTTTGACCATTTCGCATTCAAGCGTTATGTAAGTATCATTATGTCAAACGCTGATGAAAATCTAAAAAAACAACTATACACAAGATTGAGAAATGCACAAAAATCAATCAAAGGAATTGGTGTTATGAGATATCTATATAATTGTCACTTGTTCATGCCTAAATGTCTCGGATATACTGTCATGAAAATCATATCACAAAAATATGTCAAGACTCGAAATATTGTATAATTCATGGAGACGAAAAAACGGATTATATTTTGTATCGAAAATTTTCAACAC
The DNA here is from genome assembly GCF_910574735.1 of Duncaniella muricolitica. Classification (NCBI taxonomy): domain Bacteria; kingdom Pseudomonadati; phylum Bacteroidota; class Bacteroidia; order Bacteroidales; family Muribaculaceae; genus Duncaniella; species Duncaniella muricolitica. The sequence goes on from NZ_CAJTCF010000035.1 coordinate 26,461, forward strand.
GGGGGCATTACAAAAGCTCTTGAGAATATTATCTCACTGATTGATAAAACCCTATATGATGTCAGTATATTTGTTGTAAATCAAGAGAATGGTCCATACAAAAAGACTTTCAGTCCATACATTAAATATCCTGAAGATAAGCTACTAAAAGCCTTATGTACTAACTTTCGTAAATACTCCGGATTTCATCAATTATCATTAATTCTCATAAAATCCATACGAAAGATTTTTGCAAAACACGGATTCGATATCTTTGAACACCGATTGAATAAATGGGCAAGAAAAATTTCTAAAGATCAGTATGATTGTATTATTGCATTTGCGGAAGGATATATTACCAATTTTGTCTCAAAAATTGAGGGTAACAAAGTTGCATGGATACATATCGATTACAAACGTTATCTGACATATGCCCATAATATCGATGAATCTTCTACCTACAATTCTTATAATTGTATTATTATTCCGAGTAAGTTTTCAAGCCTGTCATTCATTGATGTGTTCCCTGGATTAAAATCTCGGGTACGAGTAATCCCCAATGTCATAGATTCTAATATCATCAAATTAAACGCAACGAAAGCGGATAATCTTGACAAACGATTCTATCACTCTTCTTGCAAAATATTGTCTGTAGGACGAATCTGCTATGAAAAAAGATTTTTCGAAATTCCCACGATAGCAAAACGGCTAAAAACTCTTGGATTAGATTTTTGTTGGTATATAATAGGGGACGGTTCTGATGTTGAAACAAATACACTGCTTCAAGCCATAACTAACGAAGGAATGAATGATTATGTCATACCTTTAGGCCGCAAAGATAATCCTTATCCATATATAGCACAATGTGATCTGTTAGTGAGCACATCTCTGTCTGAAACATTCTCCTACGTCGTGTTTGAAGCAAAGACATTAGGAATTCCTATTATTTGTGCAGACTTTGGAACAGCACCTGAAATATTGGACGATACCGAAGGAATAATTACATCTATTGAAGAGATGCATCTTGCTATATTTGAACTATTATACGATGACAAAAAAGAACTGAAAAAATACATACGAAATTTACAAAATTATAACTATAACAATTATAGAATCATTCAACAATTTTATTCTATAATAGGCAGTTAACCATGAAGCCAAGTATTCTGCAACAACGTAACGATTACACTGGAATTGATATTTTTAAATTTCTGATGGCATTTGCTGTAATTGCGATACACTGCCGTCTTGATAACATTATGGGAGATAGAGATTGGCCCCATCCTATTGGATTTATTATTGGAATGGCTGTCCCATTCTTCTTTATCACATCTGGCTTCTTGATTGCTCAAAAAATAGATAATCCGAAAATCACTGATATTAAAAAACGGCTACTTATAAGAAAACGCTCATATACAATTTTCAGAATATTTCTATACTGGTTAATCATATATTTACCTATAGCAATATATTCTTATATTAGCGATGGAACTGTGGTGTGTAAAGCTATTGCCGGATACATATATAAAGTTGCAACTGGTGGACACTCAATTTGGGCATGGCAACTTTGGTTCATATATTCCATGGCTTGGGTTACTTTAATATATAGCATCACATTACTATCCACCCGTACTACAACACTTTTGATGTTGTCATTCACAGTCATTTCATTAGTCAACATTGGATTTCAAACATATGGATTATCAATGTTTAAATGGTCATATATCCTCACTCACAACACATTAGGGGGGGGATATACATGACAGCCGGAGCAATTTTATATAAAATAAGGCATATGTATCATCATATATCCACAGCAGTAATCTTCTTGATTACAAGTATATTCCTTTACATATTTGAGTTGCCATTCTATGATATTATTGGTGGTTGCGCATTTTTTATTCTCGCGTTAAATATTTCCGTACCATCAAATCCATTATTCTTGACATTACGCAGATTAAGTATGTGGATTTATTATTTACACATGATTGTGGTGTTCGGCATACTGCAATTGATGCCTACATACAAGATGACACTTTTGCAAATATTTATCGCAGCCTCACTAATGACATTATTGCTTTCCATTCTTATAGACTATTCCCAACGTAAAATTTATGGTCTAAGATTTTTAGAAGTCTTAATCAGATGAATATAATATGTTTCTATCCATTATAATACCTGTATACAACGGAACTAAGACAATCAAACGATGTCTTGACAGCATTTGGAGTCAAGGTCTGCCAGAAAATGATTATGAAGTGATATGTGTTGATGATTGCTCTTCAGATGGCTCTTATGAATATATACAGAAACTATCACAATTATATCCTCAATTAAAACTTCTCAAGAATAGCTTTAATATTAGAGCCGGGGGGGCTAGAAATCATGGGGTTAGGTGTAGCTCTGGGGAATACATACTCTTTATTGACTCAGATGATTATTTTCATCCTCAGTCATTAAACAAAGCTTTTTGGTATCAAAAAAAAAATTTGCTTGACATTCTCATGTGTGACTTTGCGAGACATAAAGAGAATGCCCCAAACAATCGACTTGTACATCAGTTTCCATCAACCGAAGTTATGACGGGACGTCAGTTTCTTATTACAAACTCGCTTCCGTATGCTCCATGGAAATATATTTTCAGACGTAGTTTAATGATTGAAAACAACGTGTATTTCACTGAGTGTGTCAGTTGTGAGGATGTCGATTGGTCTCATAAAATTGCTTTGTTCGCTAATAAAATGCAATACAAACCGATATTGCTTACCCATTATATACTCTCCGAAACAAGTCAGACCGGTAGTGAATATAAAAATCCTGAAACCGTATTTTTTAGGTTGATGGCCGGCAAACGAGTGGCAGAACTTATCACATTATGCCATACCAATGAGGAACGTACCCGCATTAAAGCCGTCGCACAAGAGACATTATTTTATGGTGTGATATTTTTATGCGCCTTAATGACAAACCCGAAGGATAAATCTCGAATTTTATCAGAATGTATAGACAGCAAAATAAAATGGCGAAAAGAGTTACTTTTAGTAAAAAAATATCCATTAATATATGGGATATTCTCTACACTGATATCCCCACTTTTCAGATTGGTACTTTTTGTAAAACGTAGTTCTTTGGGTAGATGAAAAACATGGATTTAACAGTGGCCATCTGCATGTACAATGCAGAGAAATATGTAAAAGAGACTTTGCAGTGTCTTCTTGACCAAACCAAACAAGATTTCAAATTACTTATCGTAAATGACTGTTCAACTGACAACTCAGTCGAAATAGTCAAAACCTTTTTTAATGAACACCCGCGACAGTATGAAATTGTAAATCTTAAAGTTAATGGCGGACTTTGTGCTGGACGAAGATTCGTTGAAGTCTATGCAAAAACAAAATATTTGCTGTTTGTTGATGCCGATGACCGCCCCCTACCTGAATTTGTTGAAAAATTATATGATAAGATTACATCAGATTCTCAATTAATGGCTGTAGGATGTTATCTTGAATATATAAATATATATGGAGAAAGCGTACCAGGGGGTATATTCCTCGGCGAAAAAGATAAAAATAGTTTCTATGAAAAAGCCAAAAGAGAAAAACTGATATTTATGGCGTCCACCTCAATATACAACCGAGAGTTAGCGTTGTCTGTCGGTGGACATAATACTATAGGATTTCCTGACGGTAAACCTCGATATCAGGATCTATGTGAAGACCTTGATTTGTGGACAAGAATGAGTGATCTATATACACAAGGATATGCTATCATTGTTGTCCCTGAGATTCTTTACCAATATAGAAAGGGAGAGGGAATGTCTACCAGTTCATTTGGCATGATTCTACGTATGCGTCATATCAAAACCAATCTAAAACGTCGCAGAAGAGGCCAAAAAGAATTATCATTCGTAGAATTTCGTGAACAACTTGGCGAATCGGAACTAAAAAAATTAGAGCGCGAAGCTGTATCTGCCGATATGCTTAGAAAAGGCTATTATGATATTCGTAATGGCCGACTTTTATCTGGAATACGTACAATTATAGGTTCAGCATTAATGAATCCATCATACTTCGTCAGCAAGTTCAAACACAATTTCTTAAAATTCAAATGAACAACTATACTGCCGACTTCCAGTCTAAATTTTTCATACTTCTGAATAGTAAAATTGACTATGTTGTACTTCGTAACTTTGAAGGGTTACCTGAACGTAACGATAGTCGAGATATAGACATAGCCTTAAAACGCAGCGATTACTTCGACATCAAACAAAGCTTGTTGGAATTGGTTGAAAACGAAAAATGGCACATTATTACATACCTTAACTCTGACCGTCTTGTTACGTGGGTGCTCGGAAAAATTGATAATGCAACAACAGAACTCATCCAACTTGATTTCTTTTTTAATACGTCTGTATTTGGAATAGAGTTAATGTCTTCTGAAGAACTGATTAACAACCGAGAGTCTAATGGCAAAATATTCTATCCTGACATATCCATACAGTTTCTCGACAAATATCTCTATGACCGGGCTGTAGGTGCTGAGTATCCTGAGAAATATCATTCGACACGCTCTTCCGCCGAAAATTCTCCGGCTGTACGAGCCAAACTAAAAGCCTTATTCGGCATCGACAATACTGATCAATGTGACAGTACATCCGGACGAAAATTGCTGTTTCGTGCTTTTCGATACAATCTCCGCCACAGACCGTTTGGACTTATGGCCGACATGGGACGATTCATCCGAACATTTACAGGCAATTACATTTTGTCTCGCACCGGTTTTTCAGTCGGCTTTACCGGCCCTGACGGTTCGGGCAAGACCACTGTAATCGACCGCACAATCCAACGCCTTGGTGCTGTTTTTGCCACCGCCCATGCCTACTATCATTTCCGTCCGGCACTGTTTGGTAATCTTGGCGAAGTAGCACACTCCGCAGGTATCAAAAAAGATGTCGACCGCAATTACTGTGACCCACATCGTGGAGGACGCACAGGCTTATTTTCATCGCTTATGCGACTTGCCTACTACTCGACCGACTATATTGCCGGATATTTTGTCAAAGTAAAGACCAAAACACGCATCACACGCCTGGTGATATTCGATCGCTATTTTACCGATATCATATGTGACAGCCGTCGCTCTCGTATCTATCTTCCCATGCGTTTTCTGAACCTGTGGCGAAAACTGTTCATTCCTTCGCTTGACTATAATATCCTGCTCACAGCCTCAAGTGAGACAATACTCTCGCGAAAACGTGAACTTGACGAATCCGGCATACGCGATATTAACAACCGAATTGACTATCTCGCCGATCAAAAAGGCTATCTCAAGGTGCTCAACGAGTCGACTCCCGACGATGCTGTGACCACCATACTCAATCACATATTCAACGAACAGCATAAAAAGAATCTCAGACGTCTGAAATGAACCGTTTAAAGATTTTCGTCTCGGCATATGCCTGTGAACCCGGATTGGGGAGTGAAATCGGTGTCGGGTGGCATTGGGTACTTGAGATGTCGAAGTATTTCGAACTGTGGGTACTTACACGCGAAAGCAACCGCCACTCCATAGAGCCGTGGATTAGGGAACATCCGGAGTATTCCGGCATACATTTTCTTTACTACGACCTTCCGAAATGGGCCCGATTCTGGAAACGAGGCTTGCGCGGGGTGCGCACCTACTACAATATATGGCAAAAGATGACCGACCGTATAGTCCGCGAGACCATGCAGGCCAACGGCATCAATGTTTTCCACCATCTCACCTATGGCAATGCTCTGTGGCCAGTCAGCGCGTATGGTTCGCGACAAAAGTTTATATGGGGGCCTATCGGTGGACTTGAAACTATTCCTGAAGACTATTCACGCCACTACTCGCGAAAATCACGGCTCATCGAACGTTTGCGCAGATTGTCTGTCGGCATATCGGTCAGAAGCAGAGCTCTTAAAAACCGTGCTCTACGGGCTGATCTAATACTGTGTAAGACCGAACTTACCAAAAATCTGCTTCCTGCGGATGCCAGGCTCAATGCTGTCAGTTTTACGGATGTCGCTCCAGACACAGCTATTGCCGTTGAGTCTCCTTCCATCGCTCACTCCGGGCTGTGCTGCATAGCAGTAGGACGTCTTGACGCCTGGCGCGGATTTGACATAGCAATTCTTGCCGTGGCCAAAGCACTAAAGACCTGTCCCGACATACGTCTTGCCATCGTTGGCAAAGGGGTAGACCGTCCACGGCTCGAAGAGTTAGCTTCAAAACTCGGTATATCGGAGCATGTGACATTTTTTGGTGCGGTTCCGGCTGAAATATACCGTCAACTCATGAACGATACCGACATCGTACTCAATCCGTCACTCAAAGAGGGTGCTGTAACGGTGTCTTTTGACGCTATGGCTATGGGTAAACCGCTCATAGCTCTTGACACCACAGGTTATACACGCTATTTCCACCCCGACTTCTCGGTGGTGATACCGCGCGAAGACAGAGACACAACCATCAATGCGTTTGCCGATGCTATAATACGTCTCTCCGACCCCGCGCTCCGCTCTCGGATGGGATTGCAGGCCAAAGAAGCTGCAAAAGAAATCACATGGCAGCATCATGGCGAAGAGATACGCGACATAATACTCCGACACATTGATTTCAATTGATTCCATAATCACACCCGGCGACTCCCGGGCTTATCTCATCACCAATGCCGACGGCAAGAGCTGGCTACTGCCGGCAGCCGGGTTATCAATCGGTCTGGAACTCTACCAGCCCAGCGGCATAAAAGGAAAATTGCTGAAACAGCTCTTACCCCTACTCCATCGTATGCCCGGCATCACGACGGCTATCCACGCCTCATCCATGCGGGTCGCACTTCGTCCTGATATTGTCGAAGCCGCAGAGAAAGTATTCGGAATCAAAGACATCGAGTTCTCGATTTTCGGAGGCACGCCGTCGGTCCATCAGAAGATTACAATCCAGTTTTCCCACGGACGCAGGGTACTTGGCTATTGCAAGCTATCAGATTCGGATGACATACGTCGACTGTTTGTCCACGAGCGCGATTTGCTCGCACGACTCTCGGCCGCAGGTGTCGACGGCATACCTCGCTGTCTATTGTGCGAAACACTCTCTGACGGCATGCACATCTTCATACAATCAACAGTCAAGACTCCAAAATCTTATTCGCCACACCACTGGACTCCACTGCACGAATCTTTTCTCCATCAGTTATCATTACTGACGTGCGTCGGGCTGCAGTTTGAGTCGACCGACCTTCACACATCTCTTTCAGCTCTCAAAGACAATATGTATCGGCTTCCGACAAGAGCCAGAGAGATTATAGCCACACGGCTTGACAAAATAATCAGAGAAAAAGCGTCTGTCAAGGTTGAATACTCGGCTTATCATGCCGACTTCACGCCCTGGAACATGACTATTGAAGACAATCGCCTGTTTGTCTTCGATTGGGAATACGGCCGGCTATCTTACCCACCCATGCTTGACCGCTATCACTTTTTCATCCAACAGGCCCTGCATGTCACAAACCTTAAGCCTGATAAAATTTATCGGCTGATGTGTAGCATGCCATGGTATACCACAGAAGATTACACCATCTATCTGCTCGACATCATCTCTCGCTTCACTCTCAGAGAGAACGGAGAACTATCACAGTCATTTCTATCAATGCTCGAAGTTTGGACCGACTTGCTTGAGCGCGTCCGATAAAAATACGGAAATGTCAAAACGCATAGCCTGCTTCCATCTTTTCAACGATTTCAGCGGCAGCCCCAAAGTGTTGCACGATATTCTTTCAGGCCTTTTGGATAAAGGCTATGAAATCGACCTGATTACCACCCGCGGAGGTGTTCTCGACAATCTCGACAGCCCCCGTCTGCACCGCCGCTACTATCGTTACAGTTTCTCGCCCAATCCGATAGTGACAATGCTGCGTTACTCTCTGGCTCAGCTTATGACGTTTCTCATGGCTCTGCGATATGCATTCCGAAAAGATACGCTATTCTACATCAACACCATCCTGCCGCTCGGCCCTGCGATAGCCGGCCGCATCACAGGCAAAAGGGTCATATATCACTATCACGAAAACGCGTTTGTCAAGGGAGCGTTTTACAGGACTCTTGCCAAAGCCATGCAACGCATTGCCCACAGAATAATATGCGTGTCATCCTATCAAGGCTCATATCTGTCCCGTAAAAATGATGTAGATGTAATACCTAATGCTCTGTCTCATGAGTTTATATCCCGCCTATGTCCCGATCCGACCCGTTCGTTCGATAGGCACACTGTGTTGATGCTCTCATCGCTCAAGACATATAAAGGCACACACATTTTCATTCGATTGGCGTCCTTGATGCCGCAGTTCAGATTTGTATTGGTTATCAACGACACATCCGAGGCCATCACAGCATGGATTGAATCGAAAAACATCAAAATTCCCGATAATATAACCATACATCCGCGCTCGTCGGATGTCGCACGATTTTACAACCAAGCCTCGCTGGTGGTCAATCTCTCCAATCCCGACCTATTTATCGAGACATTCGGTCTGACAGCTCTTGAAGCCATGTCGTGCGCACTACCTGTAATAGTTCCGGTCAAAGGTGGTATAGCCGAAATGATTACAGACAATGTAAACGGTTTTAAAATAGACTGTAAAGACACACATCTGCTCAGTAAAACTATCAGTGCATTACTCTCCGACCGAGAGAACTATGAACGAATTGCCAACAATGCGCTGACCTATTCATGCTCGTATAGCCGAGACGCTATGATCGGGCGAATATGTAACGTCCTGGAAAAATAATATCACTGTATTTAATGAAACTAATCAAGGTCGCGATTGTCGGGACCCAGGGTGTCCCTGCCAATTATGGAGGATTTGAGTCGCTTGTCGAAAACATAATTGGTGAAAACTGCCCCAAAGATGTGCATTATACCGTATTTTGCAGTTCATCCGATATGCCTTCGACTCCAACCGAGCACAAAGGGGCGACACTGAAATACGTCAGGATGCACGCCAACGGTGCCCACTCCATCCCCTACGATATCATATCCATGTGCCGCGCCATAAGCGGCTATGACGTGATACTGATACTGGGAGTCTCGGGATGTTTCTTCCTGCCATTGCTCAGGCTGATGAGTCGCAGCAAAATTATAGTCAATATCGACGGACTCGAACATAAGCGGGCCAAATGGGGACGCACAGCACGGTGGGTGCTGCGTAATTCAGAAGCTATGGCTGTAAGATATGCCGACATCATTGTCGCTGACAACAAAGGCATACAGGATTACGTCACCGATACCTATGGACGACAGTCAGAACTCATAGCCTATGGAGGAGATCATGTGCATCGCAATCTGCCACACTCCATGATGAAAAATATCCTTAAAGAGTATAATCTCAAGAAGGATAAATATGCAATAACGGTATGTCGCATCGAACCTGAAAACAACAGTCATATCATACTCAAAGCCTTCGCCGATACCGACTATCCGCTGGTATTCATCGGCAACTGGCATCACAGCGAATGGTCACGACAGTTGAAAGCCCGATATGACAACAGCCCCAATATAACCCTTCTCGATGCCATATATGACCTCGACATCCTATACACGTTACGCTCCAATGCCGGCATATACATCCATGGTCACAGTGCCGGCGGCACCAATCCATCACTGGTCGAGGCCATGCACTTCGGCATGCCCGTCATAGCATGTGACGTAGTCTATAATCGCGAGACTACCGAAGGCAAAGCATATTATTTCAAAAATTCTTCCGAACTCAAGGCTCTTCTCTCACGTAACGACCTCGACGGCAGCGAGATGAAAGAAATCGCCAACCGCCGTTATACATGGCGACATATCTCCGAGCAATACTGCCGCTTGTTCCGACAGACATGAAGCAAAATTGTCCATCAAAGAGCCATATCCATATTTGGAAAAATTTCATTTTATAATTAACTTTGCACCATTAAAATAAATCAATATCATAACCTTAATATGAAAGGCATAGTTCTTGCCGGTGGATCCGGTACACGGCTTTATCCTATCACGAAGGGAGTGTCAAAACAACTGCTCCCCGTTTTTGACAAACCGATGGTATATTACCCCATCTCCACGCTTATGCTTGCCGGCATCAGAGATATACTGATTATCTCGACTCCACAGGACCTTCCGGGATTCAAGCGTCTGCTTGGCGATGGTTCTGACTACGGCGTGAGATTTACTTATGCCGAACAGCCGTCACCCGACGGACTGGCTCAGGCATTTATCATCGGTAAAGAGTTTATTGGAGACGACACCGTATGTCTCGTGCTCGGCGACAATATATTTCACGGAGCCGGCTTCTCAGCCACTCTAAGCGAGGCTGTGCGTAAGGCTGACGAGGGCAAAGCCACGGTGTTTGGCTACTGGGTCGACGACCCGGAACGATATGGTGTGGCCGAGTTTGACCACGAGGGCAACTGTCTCTCAATTGAAGAAAAGCCCGAGCACCCCAAGTCAAACTATGCTGTGGTCGGACTCTATTTCTATCCCAACAAGGTTGTCGATGTGGCCGCACATATCAAACCCTCGGCACGCGGCGAGCTTGAAATCACCACTGTCAATCAGGAATTTCTCCACGCCGGCGAGCTGAAAGTGCAGACTCTGCAACGCGGTTTTGCATGGCTCGACACCGGCACACACGACTCTCTGGCCGAAGCATCGATATATGTGGAGGTACTTGAGAAACGCCAGGGCCTCAAAATTGCCTGTCTGGAAGGCATCGCCTACCGTCAGGGATGGATTTCACGCGAAAAAATGATTGATCTCGCCAAACCTATGCTCAAAAATCAATATGGCAAGTATCTAATGAAAGTCATCGATGAACTTGACCGCACCAACAACGCCAATCTTGACTGACACATGGAAGTAATCAAAACCGACATCGAAGGGGTTGTCATCATCGAGCCCCGCATTTTCAAGGATTCACGCGGCTACTTTTTCGAGAGCTATTCCAAGAAGGAATTTGACGAGAAAGTGCGCCCTGTCAATTTCGTGCAGGACAACGAATCTTGCTCCACTCGCGGCGTGATGCGCGGTCTGCACTTTCAACGTCCGCCTTTCACCCAGTCCAAACTCGTGCGTTGTGTCAAGGGAGCCGTTCTTGACGTAGCTGTCGACATACGTAAAGGCTCGCCGACATTCGGCCGATATGTAGCAGTAGAGCTGACCGAAGACAATCACCGTCAGTTTTTCGTGCCTCGCGGATTCGCCCACGGATTTGCCGTGCTCTCCGACATCGCAGTGTTTCAGTACAAATGTGACAACTATTACCATCCCGAAGCCGATGGAGGCATCTCTATCCAGGATACATCACTCGGCATCGACTGGCACCTCGACCCCTCTCAAGCCATATTGTCTGACAAAGACCTGAGACATCCTCTTCTGAAAGACTTCGACACCCCCTTTGACTATAACATAGATCTCTACGCTGAATGAACATACTTGTAACAGGAGCCAACGGACAGCTCGGCACCGCGCTGCGCAATAGCTCGGCCAACTCTGTAGACAAATACATATTCACCGATGTGACCGAACTCGACATCACCGACGCCGAAGCCGTAAAAAAAGCCGTAACGGACAACGGCATTGATGTGATAGTCAACTGCGCCGCCTACACCAACGTTGACAAAGCCGAGGACGATGCCCAATTCGCCGAACTTCTCAACGCCACGGCTGTACGCAATCTCGCCGAAGCCGTCAAGCTCAACGACGGCACACTCATACACGTATCAACCGACTATGTGTTTGGCAAAGAACCCTACAACGTACCATGCCGCGAAGACCAGACAGGCACCCCGACCGGTGTCTATGGCCTTACCAAACTCCACGGCGAGCAGGAAATTAAAAAATCAGGCGTAAAAGCCTTGATATTCCGCACGGCATGGCTCTACAGTGAGTATGGCCGAAACTTCGTCAAAACCATGCTCAATCTCACCTCGACCAAGCCGGAACTGAAAGTCGTCTTTGATCAGACCGGCACACCGACCTATGCCCAGGATCTTGCCGACGCTATTTTCCACATCATCGAGAACAGAATGATAAACGGCAACGAAGGCATATACCATTACTCCAACGAAGGAGTATGCTCATGGTTTGACTTTACTAAAATTATAGCCGAACTGGCCGGCAACACACAATGTGACATACAGCCCTGCCACTCGTCAGAATTTCCCTCCAAGGTAGTGCGCCCCTCCTACTCGGTGCTCGACAAGACCAAATTCAAAGAAACATTCGGTATCAAAGTTCCCTATTGGACCGACTCCCTCAAAAAATGCATAAAAAATCTGAAAGAAAATGAAGCGTAACATACTTATCACAGGCGGAGCCGGATTTATCGGCAACCACGTAGTACGACTCTTCGTCAACAAATATCCCGAATACAACATCATCAACCTTGACAAACTCACCTATGCCGGCAACCTTGCCAATCTCAAGGACATCGAGGACAAACCCAACTATACATTCGTAAAAGCCGACATAGCCGACCTTGACGAAATGCGTCGCATCATCACCGGCCACAAGATTGACGGCATCATACATCTCGCTGCCGAAAGCCATGTCGACCGTTCCATCAAAGACCCCTTCACATTCGCACGCACCAACGTAATGGGCACACTGGCACTTCTCCAGGCCGCCAAAGAATACTGGGAGTCATGCCCCGAAAAATATGAGGGCAAACTCTTCTATCACATCTCGACCGATGAGGTATACGGGGCACTCGAACTGACCAACCCCGAAGGCATACCCGCCCCCTTCACCACCAAGGCATCGGCCGGCGAACACGAAGCCTACGGCTCGGAATTTTTCCTTGAGACAACCAAATACAACCCCCACTCCCCCTATTCGGCCTCCAAGGCTTCGTCCGACCACTTCGTGCGCTCCTATCACGACACATACGGCATGCCGACACTCGTGACCAATTGCTCCAACAACTACGGCCCCTATCAGTTTCCCGAAAAGCTGATACCACTCTTCATCAACAACATCCGCCACGGCAAACCGCTCCCTGTCTACGGTAAAGGCGAAAACGTGCGCGACTGGCTCTATGTCGAAGACCACGCCCGCGCCATCGACCTGATATTCCACAAGGGCAAAATAGCCGACACATACAACATAGGCGGCTTCAACGAATGGAAAAACATCGACCTCATCAAAGTCATCATCAAGACCGTCGACCGTCTTCTCGGCAATCCCGAAGGCCAGTCAGAACACCTCATCACCTACGTAACTGACCGTCTCGGCCACGACATGCGCTACGCCATCGACTCACGCAAACTCCAGGCCGAACTCGGCTGGGAACCCTCTCTCCAATTTGAGGAAGGCATCGAAAAGACAGTCCGCTGGTATCTCGATCACCAGGACTGGATGGACAACATAACCTCTGGAGCATACGAAAAATACTACGAAGAAATGTATCAGAACCGTTAAACACTCCCCTATCTCATATCGGCCGCTGCGTCTCAATCACAACCACGATTGAAACGCAGCGGCTTTTTATATCTTCTGAAGTGCCCCCAAAAGTTGGAGCGGTTAAACATTATCCAGTCCAACCTTTGGGGGCACTTCATCTTGCTTCATTATTTCATGCTATTGTGTAGCAACTTTGTAATCCGTTTAAAATCAAGCAATCACCCCTTCACTGCTTTTCTACTACAGATTCTACGGTAAATCCCCGCATTTTCAAGCAATTGACATCAATCTCAGCCTTTTAGCGGTTTATGTCATGAGATTTCTTCAAACATACGTCGACGGGCCATCATACAGGTTCCAATTATGCCAGCTTTTTCATGGAGTCGCGAACAGACTATTTTGGAGTCTTTGTTTACCAAATTTAACGTGAGTTCGATATAAGAGTTCAGTTATCCAATAATAAAACAATCAGCCATTTAGCATAAAACTAAATGACTGATTTTCTTGGTATTCTCGCGAAAAATTCGTAAATTTATAGTGTCCAATTATAACATTTACAAATATTTTACCGCTATGATTACCGAGAACAAAATTACTGAAATTTTCTGTCTTGCCGATGACTTCTGCAAGTATTTTTCTCCCGAGCTCAAAAAACATCAGATCAGCGATGGCAAAGTACATCGCAATAAGCCTGGAAGGCTTTCAGATGCAGAGGTCATAACGATACTGATTCTATTCCACTGCAAGGGCTTCAGATGTCTCAAGCATTTCTACACTCAATATGTCTGCAGACATCTTACTCATCTGTTTCCCAAAACTGTATCATACAATAGATTTGTTGAGTTGCAGAAATCCATACTGTTGCCTCTGACCGTATTCATCAAAGAGGTGTTGCTGGGGACTTGTACCGGCATTGCGTATGTTGACTCAACACCATTGAGAGTCTGCAAGCATCAGCGTATACTTATACACAAGACATTCAAANGTATAGCTGAAAGGGGCAAGTGTTCGATGGGATGGTTCTTCGGGTTCAAGCTGCATCTGATCATAAATGATAAGGGGGAAATCCTGAACTTTATGTTCACTCCAGGCAATGTGGATGACCGTGAGCCTCTTTACTCGGAATCGTTCATTGAGAATGTCAAAGGCAAACTCTGTGGTGATAAAGGATATATCGGCAAGCGACTGTTTGATTTCCTGTTCATGAACGGGATCCAGCTCGTTACCAAGGTTAAAAACAACATGAAGAACTCGCTGATGTCAGTAGCAGACAAAATTATGCTTCGCAAAAGAGCTCTTGTTGAATCTGTTAACGATGAACTTAAAAATATCGCTCAGATAGAACACTCAAGGCATCGGTCTTTCGCTAATTTTATCACCAATGCCTTGAGTGCTATCGCTGCTTACTGCTTTTTCCCAAAGAAACCGTCTATCTCTTTGGAGTTTGTGACAGATAACCAGCTAACTTTGTTCTGATTGCTTATATCGAACTCACGT
>NZ_CAJTCF010000036.1:0-40517 GCF_910574735.1 Duncaniella muricolitica
TCAAATAGTTCGTCCATGCCCTCGGGCAGGCACATCCATATTGCATCTGCGGTTTTCATACCGCAAATTTAACACTTTTCTCAAAATCCATGCACCGCCATTTCGGCTTGACCCATCTTCCCTGGGGCACTCCGCACCCAATTCAAATTGAAGATCCTCGGTATCATATTATTGTGCCTGTTCGAGCTCATGGTCAATATGGTATCCGTGTCACTAATCCCCGTATCTTCTTGGAAACTCTTATCGGCAGCATGGGGGCGTTTACATCTGAACAGATTGAACAATTTTATAAGGGCAGAATCATTTCCGCCCTAAACTCTTTGCTCGCGAGGCAAATTGTTACCAACGGCATATCAATTCTTGACATCAATACATTATTGTTGTCAATGTCTGATTCCATTAATGAGCAACTCAATCAACTGCTTGGGAAATACGGAGTTTCAATTATCGAATTTTCGATAATGTCAATTACTTTCCCTCAGGATGACGAAAGTGTTATTAAGCTAAAAAACGCCAAAGATCTTGCCGCGCGTCTTCGTATTACCGGACGCGATGTATACCAAATGGAACGTAGTTTCAACGTCCTTGAAGCCGCTGCTAACAATGATGGCGCAGGAGGTCAGATGATGGGGTTAGGCGTAGGTCTCGGAGCTGGGATGGGCGTGGGTAATGCAGCCGGTAATATTGCCGGCCAGTATCTAAACACCAATCCTCATGTGCCGCCCATCCCTCAGTCCGCTCCGACATACTATTTGCTGATAGATGGTCAACAAGTCCCCAATCTAACGACCGAGAGTATTTCGGCTTACATCTCAAGTGGTGTTGTCGATGGTTCCACGCTTGCGTGGACGATTGGAATGTCTGCTTGGCTTCCTATCTCTCAGATTCCGACATTAGCATCGTTAATCAATTCTATTACACCACCACCTTTGCCATAATATGAAACAAATATTCCCAATCTTATATGTCATCTTTCTGATGATAAATATCGTAGCCGGATTGATATTATCCTGCTATCCCATGTTCAATATGGGAATAAATACAGTTGTAATCTGCGTTGCAGCCTTGTTTTCCTACTGGGTCAACAAAGGGTCTTTTAAATCTGCATTTACAATATCTCTGGCTTTTATCATCCCGTTATTTACTTTAATAGAATTTATTATGGGACTATTAATGCCTTCTCAGTTAGAAGACAATTGGGGAATCATTGCTATCCTCTGTCTAATGGCATTTAATGGCTGTCTCATTTATGCCATTGCCAAACGTTCTGCAAATCAAGTCAAAAATAAACCCTCACAAGACTGTAAATCCTCATGAAACCACTTACCTGTGAAATGTGCGGAAGCACAAATATCCTTAAACAAGATGGTGTATTCGTATGTCAGTCATGCGGAACCAAATACTCCGTTGAAGAAGCCAAGAAAATGATGGTCGAAGGAGTTGTCAACATTGAAGGGAAAGTCAAGATTGATCAATCGGACAAAGTTCCAAACTTGTTGTCTCTTGCTCAGAATGCCATTGACAGTTTAAATGTTGATGAAGCGGAGTCATATGTTAAACGTATTCTTGAAATTGACTGCGACAATGCCCAGGCATGGTTTATTAAGATGAAAGCCATCGGATTATCCTCAAGTATTGACAACCTTAGAGTCACAGAGATAATATCTGCCGGAAAAAAGGCTATCGAAAAATCCAATGGAGAATTGGAAATAGACGTATACGGCTTCTATATAACAGTTCTCAACGTAAACCTTCAGTCGTTTACCGAGCAATTACAAAACACAGGGGCTTTAAAGCAGATATATGAACTGAATTGTATATCGAATCCATTTAAAGCATCAGAACTTACAGCCGATTCAGATGAAATATTTGCTTTTATAATGAGCCAATATGAATTGTTGCTGAGTTTACGCTATGTGATCCCGGATGATAAAGTCGCACATGAGGAACTTTCTTGCCTTGTAGGATTTGCGGCAAAAAACTGGATTAATTTCACGCAAGCTGTTAACGCTCGTTTTAACGTATTTAAATCGAATCTTAACGAAGAATCCGTTACGGAATTTCGCGCTATACTTAATAGAATCAAGCAGGGTCTTCCAAGCGGAAATCTTGACACGTTTAATGAGGAGCATATATCAAATCCATCTTCCGGACCGTGCTATGTTGCAACAGCGGTATATGGCTCTTACGATTGTCCCGAAGTTTGGACACTACGCAGATTCCGCGATTACACACTCGCCGAAACTTGGTATGGGCGCGCTTTCATACGCACCTACTATGCTGTTAGTCCGACCCTTGTAAAATGGGTTGGCAACACTGCAATCTTTAAGAGAATCTGTCTTGCTCTACTTGACGGACTTGTTCGTAAACTTCAAGTAAATGGCGTTGAATCTACGCCTTATAAAGACCGAATTTTTAAATAACCCCATAAAAATGATAATACCGTAAAACAAATATTTCAGCTATGGCAGACATAAACAGAATCATATATCTGATTGATGAATACCTCGAATCAAACAGATTAAATCATGTGGGGCCCAGTGAAGTCGCCGCCTATTTAGCTAAAAACGGGGCTTTGCCTTCCGACGGAGGAAAAACTTTACGCAGACACCTGCGAGATGGCAAAATTCCTAATGCAGAGCAACCCGGCGGTAAAAAACAATCATGGTATATCCGACATTCAAATTGTAAAAAAACATCGCTTTCCACCCCGGCACATACGTCAGAGACAGAAGTCATCATGACAAAAGTCCTGACATCCAGCGTTGTCACAGAGGGTCTTGCGCCCATCGCCGATTCAGAATCGGAATTTCTGATCTTAGGGACATTGCCGGGCAAAGTATCATTGGAGACACAATGTTACTATGCGAATCAGGGTAATCAATTCTGGAAAATCATGTCAAGTCTGTTTGACGAAAGTATACCACTCGCTTATGAAGACAGGCTACGATTTTTGGAGAAACACCATATCGCATTGTGGGATGTGCTCAAATCAGCAGAAAGAATCAGTAGTCTCGATTCAGACATCAAAAACTTAACTATCAATGATATATTAGGGTTTATTTCAAAGCATCCAAATATTCGTGTCATCGGTCTAAACGGAGACAAAGCTTCAACTTATTTTAGAACATATATAAATATAGATGAACTACCGAAACATATACGTGTCGTTTCTCTCCCAAGTTCCAGTTCAACAAACACCCATTTTACGCTAGACGCTAAAATAGACCGCTGGGAAACGATTCTAAAACAATGAAGCCAACGAAGAACCGTGTATACTGCATTGGATGCAGACATCCAAAGATGCTCTTTGAAACTCAAGCAAAGGCAGATAATTTCATCAAGTTCAATCGAGATGAAATAGCCTCTTTGTCTGGGAAAGTCCCGTCCAGAAGCTACTACTGCTCATTTTGTTGTGCCTGGCATGTAACCAGCGTAGACAATGAGGGGGAAGCCGTGGCTAATGATATCCGTGATAAAAAAACTTGGTATAAGATTAGGGATTTGCGTAGGGATAAACTCCCACAAACATCTGAAGGGCAAAAACTTTCAGAAATGCTTGTTTTCGTCCATAGCCTGATACAAAAATGTCAAAGACAACTGTCTCTGACAAATCTCCCTGAAGCACTTAAACTATTTAAAGAAATAGTGCTCGATTTTTCAGTAATTGAAGATATGGCTTCAAGGCAGGGGGTTATATCGTCACGAATAGATCGAGTCAATGTCAAGATTAAAATGCTCCAAAACACTTTCGATATAATTGATGAATATGATATCGACAGCGACACACGCAAATTATTTTTAAGTAAATCAGACTCATCATATCATGAGTTGGCTACTAGATACCTACGAAACAAAGAAAAAAGGGAGAGCAAAAATTCGTCTAAATTATAAATAATCAGACATCAAATATTGGACAGGCATTTGTCATTGATAATTTTAACTAATTTAATCAGAGGCACCAAATAGTATCAAAGCAATGGCTTTGAATATGAGTATGCAATGGCTTGTAGGCAAAGAAAAATAGATATTGGACAGACTTTATGAGCTAAGAACGAAATTATTTCGTCGAACTATTACACAAAAAAACAAAGTTAATCCACCGAAAGAAACGATCTTCTCTCGGTGGATTTTTGATTAGTGCAGTTTAGGACCTTTGCGTTGTTGCTTGGCTTTTTGCTCGTCCTTAAAGCGGCGTTTGGCTTCCTCAAAGCTCATGCCGGGGTGCAATTCAAGGAAGTGCTTGAAGTCGTCCGGCATTCCTCTGTCGTGAGCGAAACCTTGTTCTTCAGGAATGTTTCCACCGAGAGAAGGCGATGAGAATCGGATTCCGGTGCCCTGCGATGATGATGCGGGAGATTGCTTAGACGCCAACTGTCGCTGGAAGGCTTCGGGGATTTTGTGGTCGTAGGGATATGTACGGCTCATTACGGGTTCTCGTTTGTCGAAATCGTACCAAATCCAATGATTGATTGGCACAACGCCTCCGGGGTCACAGATTCCGATGCTGATGAACTTGCCTTCCTGATAGGCTTGCTGCTTTAGTCGGTCAATCCTTACGCCGCATACGATATCCGGCAATGGCGGGATAACAATAGGCTCCGGCTGCTTTGATTTAGGCTGTGACTGCCGTTGCGGTTTAGGCTGTGGTGCGGTTCCGGGTTGAGTCTTTGCCGCTTGCTGTTTCTCTCGACGAGCCTTGAATTTCAATTCAAGATTCTCGCGGCTGAAAAAGGAATCGAGTTTCTTATACCAGAATTCATGTCTGCCTGTGCAGTAATACAGATTCGTTTTCCCTGATTGGCCAGTCTTTTCCTTGACCCTTATACCCTGTTGCTTAAGAGCAATGAGAAACGAGTTCCAGTCCTGAATCTCCGGACGGATGTACACTCCGGCTATATTGTGGACAAGTGGGTAACGGATTTTATCTTTTCCCCGCAGTTTTGAAACATCTGTATTAAGTTTGCTCTTTCCCTGCGTAAGACGGTGTTTCAGATTGAGAGCCTTGCAGACGCGCTCATTCTTCTTGAAGTTGGTGGTCTGAGTCAGAATCTTGCCGTCATAATCAACCCGGCTGAAAACTATATGACAGTGCGGATGCGCCTTGTCAAAATGTCGTACCACTATGTACGGGGTATTGGTCAGCCCCATCTGCCTCATATATTCCTGCGCCACCTCGGTCATAAGTTCGTCCGTCATCTTCGGAGCATCGTCTGGATGAAAGTCGAGTGATATATGACCGACCGGGTCTTTTATAGGCTTACGTTGTCGTGACGGTCGGGCGATGTCGTCAGCCATAGCCTTGCGGCCTTCATATATCCTTATGTCGCCGGAGGAAGACAGGAGTTTCCAGTCTTTGGAAAGATGGTCGATTATATCCTCTCCTTTGTTGCGCTGCGGTGGGTCTTGATGGCTTTGCCACCGCGCACCAGCTCCGCTGACATGCGCTTCAAGCCCACTCGCGAGCCGCTTCGCGGGTTCATATTTTCTTTCATCGGCTTTCAGACCTTTCGACTGCTCCTTATAGAGCTTCTCTTCGAGCTTGCGGCGGGTGACATAATCGACACATCCGCCAAAGCCTGAGCCGCTTATTATATATGCTATCATAGGAAATTAGGAACTTAATTTTGCGAAAAGTCCGCGGAATTGGCTGAGGCAGTATTGCACATCGCGGGCCATGGCGTCGAGTCCGCGCTGATGGCAGAGACGCAGAAGCTGATTGAAATTGTTGCTCATGCCGGAGAGATTGCGGGCGATTCTCATTTCTGACTCATCGAGTCGTGGAACAATGTGAGGATTGAGCGTCACCGATCGTATATATTCGCTGACATTTTTCATTCCCGTGCGCTTGACATTGGCAAGCAGGAGGGTGTTTTCAGCCTCGTTGTATCGCGTGTGCCGGACGTAGGACTGACGTTCTTCTTCCGGCAAGGCGGGACGGCCGTTGCGGTGTCCTGCCTTGAGATTCGATTTGCGGGTCGGGGATTTCGGTTTCATTGGCGTGGGTGGATTGAGGGTTTGAAAATGGAGGGGCAAAGCGGATTCGTTACACCGGTGTACCGGTCCACCCGGTGTAATGGAGGGTGGCGAGGGGAGCAACATGGTTGCGACGATTTTTGTATCACAAAAATCTAAACTCGCTTAGCCCCTCCATTAGCCCTGCGGATGGATACCGCCGCGCCCTGAATCACGTAGATTTCAGATTATTGCTGTCCGGTAAAAAAAGACAAAAGCATATATTCTCTACAAATATAATAAGTTACACCTGTTTTACGAAAAAGGGCTTGTCATTTGAGGCGATGTGAAATTGGTAGCATTAAGCATCAAAAAGCCCTTAAAAGACATCTATACGAGTCTGTTTCATGCTGTATGAGATAAAAATAGTCCATTTCCTATCATGTCAAAGTTTTACCGGACAGCAATAATTTCAGATTCTTAATTTCTCACGTGAGAGTTTGCAGTTGATAAGTTCGCGGTTATCGTCAAAGAACGCTTTAAGAATGTTGATGACAATGTGAGACGGTGCCAGATTCGGTACACCACTCAACCGGGCGAGAGTATCCAAAGCGTTGCGGAGTTCGAGAGGGAGGAACACCGGTTTCTTCTCGCCGAGACTGACGACGTGGAGATACCTTCGGGACAATTCCTCGAAATCGGCATCGACCTTCCTGGCACTGACGCGGGACTTTTTCAATTGTTCCACGGTGGCGGAGTTTGGCCGCGACTCAGCTTGTGGCGGAACAGAAGCTGTGTCCGTGTCGGAGTTCTGAACGTCGGGAGCATCGGTGATCGGCGATGACGGAGGCAATACATCTTTCACCTCCGGCTCGGAAGCTGCGGACGGTGTAACCGGTGTACCGGTAGACTGAGGTTGCGGTTGCACCGCATCGTCCGGTATCTCGGTCTCCGTTGTCTTGGTTGACTGATGTTCCGGTTGACTGCTTGCCTGTGCATCCGGTTGATTGGCTGGCTCATCAGTATCGAGCTTATTCCCTGTCACCGAGTAGCCCGGTCGCCTTACGTCCGGAATCGTGTCGAGTCGTCTTTTCTTTTCGGCGTTGATTTCCGCAATTATCCTCTTGCAATCTTCGCCATATTTCGGTATGAACTCTTCCAGATTCTCGGGCTCCCATCTGAAACGCCATGCGTTCAACTTCATTTCCGGGAGCGGAGGCTCTCTATCTGTCATGTTCCATGGAATTGAATATTCCATAATGCGAGCTTCCTTTTTCTTTGCAGCTTCTTTTTCCTTTCGGGACTCCTCTTCCAGTTCCTCAAGGTATTTATCCGCATCAAAACCTGATGCTTTGGTGGATTTGGTTGATTTTGCCATATCATTGTGAATTGTGGACACCGAGATAAAAGTCTCGGCGACCGGGTGAGGTGTTGAATTTGATAAACTGATGAATCGGACAGGTATATTTAATCATATCAGTGCGTTATCTGTTCATCATTGTTTCATCGTTATTATATGGGCGGTGAGAAGAAAATTTCGGCGAGGGAAAAGAAAATTGAGGTTTTCTCTCAGTGCCACTATATTTTCTTTTCATTGCCTTTCATCCTTTGATGAAGCGTTGATGAATAACCGATGAGAAGAAAAGGCACTGAAAAACAATAGACTGTCTCTCCTTTCATCAGTTCATCAAATTTCAACGAGAAAAAATTATAAATTTTCCAACATCTGACGGGTGACGGTGTAGTATCGTCCGCAACGGCGGGTCTCAACGTATGTTTCTTCGTTGAGGAACATCCCGACGGTGTAGGTCGTGTAGCAGAACGAGTTGGAGGCAGGTCTGAGCTTCCAGCAGTCCTGCACCACCTTCCGGAGCTGGCTACGGTCAGCCTTGACTTGACGGTAGCCGAATAGACTCAGGATGTCGTTGAAGCAGAAATCCACCTCGTCGATTTTGCGCGAGTCCATTATCTCGGTCAGCAGCTCGGCAAGCTCCAGCTCCACACGGTTGCGGTTGGCGCGGATGATTTTCTGCAATGCCTCGGTGTCGAGCAGCGCGGGATTGAACCACATGCGGCTTTCCTCGGCGGTTATCAGCTGCCGATAGGTCAGGGCATGGAGAAATGCCGGTATCTCGTAGCGGATTTTCTCCAGAAACGTGGTATCGTCCGTGGTAAGCCTCGGAACCTTCCGCACCCAGTAGCGGGTCTCGCCGGGGTCGATGACCACGGGGAGATACTCGTTGTTGGAGCATAGTACGAACTTGGCGAAGAAACTCACCTCCTCGCGGTCGCGTCCTTTGGCCTCCATCTTGTAGTTGTAGGTGGTGCTGAGGTTTTTCAGACGCTCGGAATCCTCTCGCTTGTTGAGCAACACCTCGTCCACTACGATTACCAGCTTGCCGTTCCAATCATCGTTAAACTGGCTGCGGAAGTTCTCGTTGGTGTTGAACGTGACATTAGCCTCAAAGAGCAGTTTGAGGAAATTGAGGAAGGTGGATTTGCCGGTGTTCCGTTCCTCCGACACCAGCAGCAGTATCGGAAGTTTCTGCAACGGTATGGTGTAAAGTATTTGCAGGTAGTCGAGACCGAGGTCGTACTGTTCGCCGAAGATATGGCGCACAAGCGATTCGATGCATGGCCATTCTCCATCGGCGGGAATATGGCTCAACGGCGAATACTTGTTCTTGAAACTGCCGACAACCGGCTTATAGTCCAGATGCGAGGGAACACAGCAGAAGCCGTCGTACTTGGGCACGTTGGCAAGGAAGTCCTTGCCGTAGTCCTGACGGATTGCCTCGATAGTCCACGGTATGCTGCGCTCGATGAGCTGTCCGGCAGCGTTGGGCTGGCGGACAATCTTGTAGTAAGTGGTACCGATGCGCTCGAAGCGGTCGTCGGCGGGAGGTGTAACTATTACGTCTTCCATAAGCTCAGTCATCGTTAGAGGGGTTGATAATGGAGTTGACTTCCCGCAGGCTGTAGCGGGTACTGCCGTTCACCTTGAAAGGGTGGAGTCTGCCGTCCTTGGTCATGTTGTAGACCGTGGTCTCGCAGACGCCGAGCCGCTCGGCAACCTCTTTCTTGGTGATTGACCTGTCCGACTCGGCCTCCATGTAGAGGGGGAGCAGACGCTCGCGGGTGGCTTCGATTGTGTCCACCACAAGCTGATGGAGGTCAGAGAGGCGGACGTTGAGGATAATATCGGGGGAGTCAGGGTCGAGTGCCGACGCCTGAAGAAGGTCAAAAAGATTCAATTTCATCTGGGGGGATTATGAAATTAAAGTTATATCGCCAAGTAACTTGCATCACCCACAGCCCCGGCGACGAAAGAGGCTGCGGTGACGTGTCCCCGAAAGGACATAGGAAGGGCTGTCGGCTATGTTTCGCTAAAGCCGACGGTTGTTGCTGCCGTCCTGTCAGGGTCGGCAAAGGGCGTGGTTCACCCTTTTCCATATCGCGCCGAAAGGCAACGACATGAGGGCATCTGTTCCTTATACGGGGCAGATACAAAGGCGGTTGTGTCTTACTTTGCAATAAGGTAAGGCATACGCATTTCTTCTTCTTTTTAATTGATTGTTTTTGACGTACAGATTCTGTACGGGCACAGTTATGGCTGTCGCAAAATTCAGCTCGTATAGGCTCTATGACAGTTTATGGCTGTGCCGTTCTTTCTTCTTCTGCCGTTGTTCCACGCATTTAATCCGTTGAGCATCGCTTCCTTAGTGCGAGTTGATATCGGGTTAAACCGTTGCGGTTCGTTCCGCATTCAACAGCAGGCTTTTCATAGTGGTTCCGGATTCTGAGTCCGGTCTTCTGATCAGGTACCTCGTTATTATTGTTACAGTGTCAATATCGGGCATGGCATCCGTCGGGGAGCATCGTTCCTGTTCCTGTCTATAAAGCTGAACGTGTCGCTTCGGGCGTGCGCTGCCTTCAATCGTTACATAAAGATAACAAAATTTTCCGAGATTACCAAATCGGCACAATCTCCCGTCGGCGGTTGACATTGTCGGCTATCGGGTGTGTATGATGTAGGTGTGTGCCGATAGCGTCCACAAGTGTCACGCCTGAATATGGGCACCGGTGTCGGTGTAAGATTCGGGTAAGTACCCGCACACCGATTTGTTCGCAAGATATTGCGCATCCGGCTGCGAAATTCAGGCACACACCTCCGAGTGTTGTGCATCGGATCCGACCCTTCGGGGTCGGCTCATAGGGAGTCAGCCCACTCTTGGGCTGCGGGTTGTGTCTGCGGTGTATAAGGGCGCAACCGTCACGGCAGAGCAATCTGACGCTCCGCTATGGTCGCGAGATTTGCCACCGCAACTTTCCTAACAAAGCTTTGTCCAAAAAAGTTCACGATTCAGCGAAAAATATCATCCATAGCCAAAAGTAGTGCATGACCGGGCATTAGCCCCTACTCCTGGTTCCGGACTTTCTTTTCATCCTTACAGCGGCAAAGATAAAGTGTAATTTTCAATCCCGCCAAATATTTTCCGCCGGATATAGCACAAGGTTGTACATGTATCTCAGTATATATAACCGATATAGCAATGGTCGCCTCACAATTCTCTGGCAAAGATAATACCACCTTATCAGACTTTCCAAATTATTCCGGGCATGGTTCCCGTTATTGCGTTCTGGCTCCCTTCTTTTCCTTTCTGAGTACCCTTTGTCTCCTAAAATATGCTTATAATCCTTTTGCCCTTTAGTTCGCCCTTTGACGGTTAATGTTTAGTTCTAATTATCAACATGATAAGAGGATGATTTCAAGTTGAAATGGCTTATAAGGCGTAAAAGTTCGCCCTTTAGTTCGCCCTTTAAGCGTTCTCTCCAAGATAATACACTACATACCCTCTTCCTCCTTCTGCTCTCAATTTTCCCTGCTGTTTCAACTCCTCAATAAAATTACGAAGTTGCTTTTCCGACAAATGGGTTCCAATAAGGGTATTTATATCAGCCCGCTTTGCCTTGCCATATTTGACCATAAAAGGATGAAGTACAGCCCATACCTGATTGATGTCCCAATCGGTCTTTAACGAATAGGCTGCCAAATCACCACTCAGTTCATAATATTTGCGGGGTAGAATGTAGTATTGTGCGTTGGTCTTGCCATGCTTCTCTATGAATCCAAGTTTTTCAAGCTTTAAGGCTATCTCCTTGTCAGATGGTCGTTTTGCTCCATCCCGTATTTCACATAGAGCAAGCACCTCAAACACCGTAAGTTTCTTGTCATCCGGCAGTCCATCCTGAATATCCTGCACATAAAGGGCGAATCCGGTATTCTTCACAGTGGCTGATAATGTCGCTGTAACATTGAACTCGTCAGTCTTTGAGTAATCCGGAGCAGGCTTCCCTTCTGAAAGCGTGTATAGAAATATCTTGTCAACTCCTTGGCCGGAGCGTTCTACGATACCGGTCTTGGACAGAACATCAGCGATGAGCCTGTTTCGTGGCATACTCGGAGTAGTCAGAAGATTATCGACTGACACGCCATGAGGAAAACCGCCACCATTGATGATTGTGAATTTTAGAGGATATTGCTTGATTACAATCTCACTGCCAAATCTATAATCTCTATGAGAAAAAGCGTTATTAACAATCTCTCGTATAACGTCCTCGTTGAAGAAAGGAATGTCGAATATGTACGGACCTTTTCTTACCGGCACGGAACCGTTACGTCGATTTATTTCCTCCCAAAGCTCGTCAATCAGAAGGAAGAACGGCTGACCGAAAGATTTTCTGTTGTCAAAGTGTATCTGGCTTTCTGTATTGCGATATTCAAGCATTACTTTTGCCTGAGGATAGAAACGCTCAATCACTTCTTCCTTGCCGACCAGCAGTAGCGCGGCATTCGTAACCTTATCTCCAATTATCAGCCTAAGGTCGCTTAATGCCTGTGCATCGGACAATGATGTAAATGTTGGATTCTTCTGCTTTTCAGCGTATCTTTCCTTCATCACTTTGATTGCCTCTTTGTCCAGGTCATCAATGGTGATACCTTCGCAGATGTGCTCCGAGAAATCAGGCTCCTGCTCCTGAATGATGGAGATGAAAGTCTTGTCATCCATTGGCTTCAATTCCTCTCCCACACGCATAAGTGCTACGTCCTCGAATTTGAATACCTTGCCAATCGGATGCGGAGGAACCTCGATTACAAGCACTCGCCCGGATTTTGCTTCCTCGTCCTCATACAATTCGTAGATGTCGGGGCGTATGCCCATATCCCGATATATGTCACTCTCAAGTTGCCCGATACCGTTAAGACACTGTTTTGTGCCGATAACCTTATGAGGATAGGCATCGTGCATACCTATGACGATACGACCGCCACCCTCGTTACAGAGAGCAGCGACATATCCGAGGATACACCGGCGACGCTCCTGTGGTTTGTCTTTACCCGCACCGTTATAGGATACGTTTCCGTGTTCCCCTTTTTTGAACTCAACGTGGTCTTCCGACTCACGCATATGTTGAAGTTGTTCTATTGTATATCTGGGCATTTTCAGGATTTTGTAGAGAATTCTACCTTTAATTTGTTGAAATCAAATACATATACTGTCATTTCAGGTGCAACTGATGAATAAAAATCCATAATTTCGTGCTGACGGTTTTCGGTAAATTCATCTAATACAAATGCAACAATAAATTTAGTTGCAATACCTTGATCTTTGAACATCTGTTTATATCGTAACATTTGCTCTAACACACTCCTCAACCTTTCACGAGAGATGGCATTTCTTACATATTTGCATTCAAAAATATAAAAAATCTCATCCTTTTGTGCAAAAGCATCAAATATATATCGATGGCGGTTTAAAACATACTGAACTTCCCTTTGAAATTGAATGCCATAGATACTCTCTATTTTTTTTACGGCTAATTTCTCTACATTTTCTACTATTGGCATCAATGCATGGACTTTTTCTGTAACATTTTTTGTTTCTCTGAGGACATTGTTCCCATGGGAAATTATTTCTACTGCCTCCTTCCTAAGTTTTTCAGTGCTCTCTTTACCGGTTAATTTTACAAAATTTGCTTCATCTGAAAAATCTTGTGGGCTATAAAGCTTTTCGTGGTGACATATAACCAAAAATAAAAACGCGATCAAAATAACTAAGGGGAAACCTATAATGAAATATATGAATGGCAATCTTTCAGAATCTCCTTGCAGCTGACCTAATCCTATTGAAAAGACAATGCCCGCAATTAGATAACAGAGGGTAATAAACATCCCCAATATTCCAAGAGGATTATGGAGATAGTGCTTGAGCGTATCTTTAGTATATAGATTGTTCATTTATTGCGCAATTATTTTTTTGCAAAGATACAAAATTATGCTGAATTATCCGCTTTTAGTGAGAGGATTAAAGGCTCACCACCCCAGAAAGCGGCTATTTTGCCACTTGAGAGGAGTTGAGCCAAGGGTTTACCACATATCATTCTCTTTCTTGGACATGGCGGCAATTTCGTCGGCTATCTCCTCGGAGGATAGCTTGATGTAGTCCATGAAGGTCTTTTGGGTCTTATGACCGCTGACGTGCATCATCTGGAAGATGGTGTACCTGTGGCTGAGGTACATATTCGTGATGCCGGTGCGTCGGGCGGTGTGGCTTGTCACACACTCATAGCGCGGCACAATCACGTTGCCGTTGAGGTCGGTCTCCGGTTCCTTCTTCTCTTTTCTCAACGCCTCCTTCTGCTTCATGGTGAGCTTGGTCGGCACTTTCTCTTTCAGTGACGGCAACTGCTCCGACAGGTCTTTGAGAATATCCTTGATGTAGCGGTTCAGCACCTGCTCGTTGGCTTTCGGAATATTGTAGCCGTACTTCTCGCAGATGGTGATAAGGTTCTCGTTGAGAATGGGGATTGTTACCTCGGTCTTGGTCTTCTGCTGCACAAGACGGATGATGCGCGTCCCCTTGCGGGTGGTCTCAAAATTGTCAACATTGAGGTTGTTGTAATCGCTTACACGCTGACAGGTGTAGCAGCCAATGAGAAAAACATCGCGGATGTGTTCTTTCTTCCCGGTCAGAGGCATTTCATAGAGAGCCTGCAACTCCTCCTCGGTGAGATAAATCTCGACAGCCTTGTCGCGGTCTTCAATCTTCTTCTTGACAATGAGCGCGGCAGCTCTCTGATTATCATGTACGCCGTCAACGAATGCGGCATTGATAAGAGCCTTCAGGTTTGTCAGATGCTTGTTGACCACCTTCGCCATGTAGCCGTGCTTCTGTAAGTAGTTGATGTAGCGTGACACAAACGCACGGTCGATGTCTGCCCATCCGAACTTGTGCAATGTGTCGAAGCCTTCATAGACACCAATAAAACTTTTCCATGCCTTGCATGTGCCGGGTGCATAGTCGTCACTGCCAATCTTGCGCGCCCCGCTCTTGATGTCATCGACAAACTGAACGAGGAACGGCCAGATAAGGCGGTTCTTCTCATCCTCGATACGTTTCTTTTCCTCGGCTTTCTTGCGGGCTTTTTCTTTCGCCGCCTCACGTTTGGCGATAGCCTTACGCTCGGCCTCGGCGGCTTCCTCCATCGCCCGACGTTCAGCGTCCACTTTCTCCGGCTCTGAGATATAGCGCACATCCATGTCGAGAGCCTCGCGGTCAAAGTTCACCTTTGCGAGATGGGCCTTGACTATGCCCTCAATCTGCGTGAGCTTGGCATGAAGCTGATAATTCTTCTTCTGATGCGCCAGCCATGCGCGGGGTGATGTCGTAGCCTTCTGCCAGTCGGCAACCTCAACCTGAAGCATGGTCGAAATCAGCACATCAACCTTGCGGGTATGGATACGGATAAAGAGAGTCGCGGTATCCTTCTTCAAATCCTTGGTTCGGACATGAAACGGGGTCAATTTTTTCGGAGAGGGTGTTTTTGTCATATCTTCGATGTTATAAATTTCTGAGTGGTGGCGTTCACAGTTATTCACAATCAGCCACTTTGGTTCTGCAAATATAACAACCCAAACCGCATTTTGTCAAGTCGGGTCACCACGCAGGTCACCACGTTTTTTGAATAAATCTGAAAATTCCCAAAATTCATCAAAGTTCATATTGCACTATTATTCAGTATTTTGCCTAAACAAGCCATTCAAATTCATTCGTATTCATTCAGAAACTCAGGTGCTGGTGGCACCACAACCTAAAGCCGAAAGGCGGTGTAAAACACTGAATATCAGCGATATTCGGTGTTTTTCGCATTTTAGGGGTAAGGCAAAACGCTCAATCCACACCAATCCAGCAGGGTAGCAAACGAGATTTGGTGGAGCAAGATTGAAATCCACACCACCCCACGGCTTGCTATCTATCTGCAATCACGCATTTTACAACATTATGCCCAAATTCTTAAAAGGATCCTCTGTGAAGAGATAATCAACAGAACTTTGACAAGGCGGAGCCACTCTGAAAATTTTTTTTGAAAAAATTTCTCCCGGCGGTGGTGTAGAAATCGGTGGAGCCGAAATATCCACTGAACAATCTCCACCGAAACAGCGTTTAGATACTATGTTTCAACGAGTTATTTATCAAAATCTATATCAGTTTTGCTCCACCGCGTCGCAAACCTTTAACACAAGAATTTGGCAATGAGAAGCAAAACCAATTTCCGTGTGTCTTTTTTTCTTAAAAAGACCAAGCTACTCAAGAGCGGAGAAGCCTCTGTGAGTATGCGTATCACTGTGGACGGACAGCGCGTAGAAAATAATATCCGCAAAAGTATCCTTCCCAATCTGTGGGATCAGTCAAAGGAACGTGCGAAAGGCACGAGCAAGACTGCCGTTGACCTCAACCGTTTTATCGAGGAAGCCCGCATCAAAATCCACCAGATAATAACCGAGCTTCAGCAGAACGGCGAGGAAATCACTCCCGCTGTGGTTCAACAGCGTTTCTACGGCATCGGACAGGTTCGCAAACAGGAGCGGACAATCCTTCAAGTAATTCAGGAACACAACGAAGAAGCGGAGAAACTAATCGGCAAGGACTTTGTGAAGATTACCGTCAGACGCTACGAGTCGATGAAGCGTTACCTCTGCGAAATGATAAAGGAGAAATACGATGTGCCCGACCTGCCCCTTTCGGATTTTACCGGCGAGGTAATCCGCGCCTACGAGGTCTATCTCAAAACGGAGAAAGACCTTTGCCAGAACACGCTTATCCGCTACATGAAGGCGTTGAAGAAGATTACAAACCGCTGCATCGCCAACGACTGGATACACAAAGATCCGTTTGCCGGAATTAAATTCCGCGAGGAACCCACCGACCCGGAGTTTCTCACTATCGAGGAAGTCAACCGCATCTATGAATGTGATCCGGGAAGCAAGCGATTGGAGGTGGTGCGTGATATGTTTCTGATGTCGGCGTTCACTGGCCTTGCCTTCACTGATGTTTCCCAGCTTACCGAGGAACATATCGTGACCGACAACGAGGGGAATAAGTGGATACGCAAGCCCCGTCAGAAGACGCGCCAAATGAGCAATATTCCCCTGCTGGATATTCCTCTTGAAATAATAGAGAAATATCGCGGCGACAAGAAGGCGGCGAAAAAAGGTGTGTTGCTCCCCATTCCGAGCAATCAGGTGATGAACCGCTATCTGAAAGAGATTGCCACAATCTGCAAGATTGACAAGTATCTCACCACCCATGTGGCCCGGCACACATACGCCACCGTCTGCCTTTCGCAAGGCGTTAGTCTGAAAAACGTGTCGAAGATGCTCGGACACGCCAGCGTTAAAATGACCGAGCGTTACGCCAGAGTGCTTGACTCATCAATCCTGCGTGACATGAACAGCATCAGGGACACCATGAACCTCGGCAAACCGAAAAAGCAGAAGGTCAAGGAAGAATCAGACAAGGAAGCAATCTGAGCAGTTCTGCATTAAAAGATAAAGGAGATGATATTTCCCACACGGGGTATCATCTCCTTTAATTGTTTCATACCGTTTGAAAGCGGAGAGAGGTGTGGCAGTCAGCCATGAATGGACCAAGACCGCCACGCCACTCTCCGCTTGTTGTTGCAATCCACGGGCATAGACAATGATGTGAAATCATAGACTATGCCTTATCGGGATTGGACTGTGCCATTATCAGTTTTTCAATCATTCTTTTTCAGAGGGTTCAGAACCATCGGCAACACTGACGGTTGCCGGGTCTATATGTTGTTTCGGGCTGTCATATCGGGGGTACCGTTTTCAATCATAGCATCACAATAACAGATGGGCAAGTATAAGTAGCTCGCCTGATTAAACGTATGGCTAAGGAATGTTCATTCAGTCATGGAAAAATCTCCACGCTCCTGCGGAGGTAGTATTTGTTCCTGCCTGCCTGAACATTCCTTTTTTGTCGCCATACGTCATTGAGGCGTCGAGCAACTCATACAGCCACACCGTCATTGGACGCATGGTTAAAAAAAAGTACCCACCGATATGACAGCTACAAAACAACATAGAAATTTAGGTCGAAGCGAAGCTCACCAAACCTCCCATCAATACCGCATAATCAAAGGGTTGGCGAAAGTGGTTGGTTGCATAATCGGCTTAATAGTGGCTCTGATAATGTGGGTTGTAGTCCGACCGATACTCCGAGGTGTGGGGTGGCTAATCTCCATACTGACGATGATAGCGATAATCTATTGGTTAATGACACTCTAAAATATTACGACTATGGCAAACAAGAATGAAAACAAAGGTACTATGGCATTTGCGGACACTATCCGTCACTACCTTGAAAAGAGAGCCGAGAATGACGTGCTTTTCGCCGTCAAGTTCGCAAACCCCTCAAAGTCCGTAGAGGACTGCGTGACCTATATAATCAACGAGGTCAAGAAAAGCGGTTGCAACGGATTTACTGATGATGAGATTTTCGGAAAAGCCGTACACTACTTTGAGGAAAACGAGATAGAGGTGGGCAATCCTATCAACTGCAAAGTGGTGGTAAACCATACGGTAGAGTTGACCGAGGAAGAAAAGGAACAGGCACGACAGGACGCGATAGAACGTCTGCGCCAAGAGGAAATGGCAAAGATGCGCAAGCACTCCCAACCCAAGCCGACCACCGAGAAGAAAACCCAAGATGTTCAACCAAGTCTTTTTGACTTTTAACACCACACCGCTATGACACCCAAGACCAAGATACAGAAAGAGGTTGCAAGACTATCGGCTACCCTCAGCCCAATATCTGACGCTCAGTTTGAATGGGCATACAAACATTGCATCGAACACATTGCCTACCGCACCAAGAATGGCACGATGACTTGCTCCGACTGCGGTCATGTATGGCACAGCAAAAGCACCCTTGCCGATAATCTATGCGGTTGCCGATGCCCAATCTGCGGTTCTGAACTCAAAGTGCAGGAAACACGCAGGCGCACTATGAACCAGACACGATATTTCAGCGTGATAACCACCTGCAAAGGTTTTCAAGTTATCCGTGTGTCGCAAGTTAAATATGTCAGCCGTAAGGGGCAGCCTATGCAGTTTTACTGCCATGAGGTAGTCCAAAGGTGGATTTCTTCCAACGGCAAAGTCACCGATATGGCTCTACTCCGTGGCTTTCCATTCTACTACTGCGATGTATGGGCATTGGACAGCGATATGGAGGTAAGACCGCACAACAGCCTATATGACGAGGTTGTGGCATGGGGCGATGTTTATCCAAGAATGTCAATTCTTCCGCAACTTAAGCGAAATGGCTTCAAAGGCGATTTCCACGGAGTATCTCCCGTGCGTCTTTTCAAGGCTCTCCTTTCCGACCAACGGATTGAAACGCTGATGAAAGCCGGAGAGATTGAGGAAATGAAATACTTTCTCTCCAATCGCACGACTGCCGACAATCTTTGGGCATCGTATCTGATAGCCAAACGCCACCACTATCAAATCAACAATATCGGAATGTGGTGTGACTATCTGATGATGCTGAAGAATTTGGATAAGGATATTCGCAATCCCAAGAACATCTGCCCACAAGATTTTATCGAGGCACACGACCGAGTCAATAGGCTTATTGACGCCAAGAGGGAGAAAGCGAGAGCCGAGCGTGAACGGCAATATGAGATAGAAAGGCGTGAGCGTGAGCAACAGAGGTTACTCAAAGAAAAGGAGAATGAAGATAAGTTCATTGCCTTAAAATCCAAGTTCTTCGGATTGGTAATCACTGACAACGAGTTGACAATCAAAGTGCTTGAAAGCATAGATGAATACTATGAGGAAGGCAGGATGCAGGACATCTGCGTGTTCGGAGCGGGATATTACCGCAAGGAAGACACCCTAATTCTTTCCGCAAGGATTGGCGATGAGATAATTGAAACCGTTGAGGTTGACTTAAAGACCCTCAAAGTGGTGCAGTGCCACGGCAAATACAACAAGGACACCAAATACCACAACCGCATCATCAACCTTGTCAACAACAACGCCAAGCTAATCCGCAAGAGAATGACCGCCTGAATGTTTAATCCGACCTGCGTCAGCATTGGCGCAGGTCACAACACCCCACAAGATATGAACGTGATAATTGAAAGTCTGATATTTGACTTTGACGATAAGATAAGAGCGGTTGTGCTTGACCTCATAAACCGCATATTGCTGACACGCAATGAAACCGAACTGAGGGAAACGGTAGCCGTATGCGCCGAGCGTACCGACCTCAACAAGTTTTTCCTATATGGCTACGGCAAACACCACTTTTGGGTAAAGCAACGCCTTGTCAGCGACCCAGTAAAGACATTCGACCAGCGAATGATGATTGTGAATTTCTAAAACACTTATGAATATGGCAACGAGAATGACCGCCAACGGAGTGAGCACAACCACCGCTCACGGCACTGAACAATACGAAACTTTCTACTCTGCCCATCGTGGCAAGCGGATAAGCCGTGTGATGTACGACTACCGAGATAACTACAACGAGCTGTTCTCTTGTGTCGCTCCCACACTCGCAGAGTGCAGACGCAAACGTGATGAATGGCTCAACAAGAAACATAACACTCAAAATAAAGCACTATGGACAATCAGATAGCAGCAACCATACTCCGACAAATCGGAGGCAAGCGGTTTGTGGCAATGACCGGAAGCCACAACTTCATCAACCTCGGCAACGGATTGAGAATGAGCCTTAGCCGTAACAAGACATCGGCTAACCGTCTTGAAATCATCTATGATGCAGGCGCAGACCTCTACAATGTGAGGTTCTACCGTCTATCGTTCAGCCGCAAGACTTTTGAGGTCAAAATCAAGGACATCAAGACCTATGAAGGTGTCTATTGCGATATGCTTGAGGACATCTTTTCAGATGTGACCGGTATGCACCTTTATATGTAAAGATATTATTTGCCAAATCGTAATATGACAAGTGGCGCGACCCTGTGATAGAGTTGCGCCACTGATTTTGCTGAAAATTTCGGCCGCCCAAAGGCGGCGTTTGGCTTGCATCTTAATTACCGCACATACAGGGCGGCAAACTCGGTCAGCCTACGCTGGTGCAGTTGCTTGTGCCACTTGCCTTTGTAGCGGCAATGGGCGGTGTATTCCTTGAAAATGTTTCTATCGCCACGGCGGAGTTTTTTCAGGATTGAGGATTTGTTGACTACTCCGGGCCCGCAGTTATAGGCTAATGCGCCTAACAGCACGCTGTCTTTGCCGTATTGTGAGTATAGAGCACAGAATTTGCGGAGGTCTTTTCGCAGTAGCGCGTCGGCTTGAGCCTCGGTCAGTTGCACACCTCGGCGATATGGTTCTCCCGGCTGTACGCAATGACCGTAGCCCACATAAGGCTTATCAAAAGCTATGGATAAGCCCTATTATCAAAAGTATAACGTTATCCAAAGCAATATTGACTATGAACATGTATATCATTGCACACCAATTTATCTTTAAGATAATATGTTTGGATAATATTAAACTATTGACACAATTTATGTGTTAAAATGATAAACTTCTAAAATTTACAGCCAAGACCACCTCAATTTCCTCTTTCGATGAACTCATCCGGAATTGTTCAAGACAAATGGATGAATCAGGCTATTCCCCCGGCTGCGTAAAAGTCCACATGCGCCGATGGATACTCCATGTGTTGCCTTACCTTAAAAAGATCGGAGCAACGGCTTATACTTGTGAGATTGGGAGGCGGTTCCTATTTGAGACACTTCCAACACTTACTCCGTCCGCACAAAGACGGTATAAGCGAAGTATCAGAATATTAGATGCATTTTTCCAAACCGGTAACATACCTAAACATGCCAAACGTGTCGCAGAACCCCCATTACCCGGCGAAATAGGAGCTGTCTGCAAAGAATTCCTTGTCTATAAGATAGGACAACGTTGCCGGCTTATTACCGTCGAGAATTATCAGAGACTTCTCTCATACTTTGTGACATCATTAAATGTCAATGGAAAGACCACTTTTGCCCAGATAGAAGAGTCCGACATCATTGCGTTTCTCAATGTGGAGGAATCGAAAAGCAGCCGTCTTAGCACCATGAGGCAATTCTACCGGTATGTATCTAAAAGGCATCCCGACATAAAGGATATGACATATATCTTTGAGTTAATGCATTCGACGAGAACAAGTAGATTGCCATCGACATATGAAAGGGACGAAATTAAGGCCATAGAATCCCAT
Source organism: Duncaniella muricolitica (assembly GCF_910574735.1). Lineage (NCBI taxonomy): Bacteria > Pseudomonadati > Bacteroidota > Bacteroidia > Bacteroidales > Muribaculaceae > Duncaniella > Duncaniella muricolitica. The sequence goes on from NZ_CAJTCF010000036.1 coordinate 21,576, forward strand.
GTTGATCGTAGCGGCCCGATAGGTAAGCGCACATATGCCATGCTCCTCCTTTCCACGAGGCTCGGTTTAAGGATTTCCGACATCATCGGACTTACATTTGACGATTTGGACTGGGACAGATCCATGCTGAATATCATTCAAGCGAAAACAGGTAGAACCGTTGAACTGCCTTTGTTGAAAGATGTCGGAGAGGCGATTGTGTCATATCTGAAAGTAAGACCAAAGACATCAAGCCCCAATATTTTCGTGACTCATGTACTTCCATATACCCCAATGAACCGATCCGGTGCAGCAAGACACATTTCAAATGTGATTGTGGGAAGCAACATACATACCGCCGGACGTAAACACGGGCCTCATTCAATGCGGTTTTCACTTGCGACCCGTCTGCTCCAGCAAGGGACAGGGCTCGTGTGCATCTCTGAAACGTTGGGCCATAGTGGGACTGACGTGACAATGAACTACTTGCGCATAGACATCAATTCATTGACACGTTGTATGCATGATGTGCCACAAGTGGATGATAATTTTTACAATCAATCAAACGGTGGATTTTATGAATGAGAACAGGAAATACACCAGCGTGTTTGCACCGTATCTGGAACGTTTTGTAGCCATGAAGGATGCCGGCGGTCTTAGTCCCCGCAGCGGACTCTATGACGCATTGCGTCTTTTTGACCGATTCGCCACTCAGGAAAGTATCCCTAATGTAGAGCTGAGGGCAGAAACAATAGCCCATTGGGTTGAGAAAACCATGTCCGGGAACAAGCCCGCAACAATATATGAGAAGATTAGCGCCATCGGTCAGTTCTGTAAATATCTTATCAGACTCGGAATAAAATGCGAGGTGCCGGCATATCCCCGCAAACCCAAAAAGACGTATACGCCATATATCTATTCCAGGGAGGAAATACAGAAGATTTTTCGAGCAGCCGACGCCTTACGCCTCGGTTCGTTGCGCTATCATTCAGTAATATTTTCAGTCCCGGTTCTTCTTCGGCTTCTTTACTCGACCGGTATGAGAATCGGAGAGGCGTGCAGCCTGAAGAATTCAGATGTTGATATACAAACGGGTAAGATAACCGTCCGGAATACGAAAAACAGGCAGGAACGCCTACTGCCTATAATCCCTACGCTTCAATATGCAGTAACGCAATATCTTGATTATAGGAGAAAACTACCTGTCAAAAACATAGATAATCCCGACTCTTATTTTTTGGTGAATCTCAGGGGCGATAGGCTACATCCGAGCTGCATAGGCGCATGGTTCCATAAGATACTCAGGGATGCTGACATAAAGTACATACCCGGAATTGGACCGAGGATACACGACCTCCGACACACCTTTGCCGTGCATGCTCTTGACCGGATGGCAAAAGAGGGCCGTGATGTTTACTGCATCCTGCCGGTACTGTCCGTGGCGTTAGGGCACAAATGTGTCACCGACACCGAATATTATGTCAGAATCACCAATCAGGCATATCCAGACTTCTCCGAACTGACCACACCCATATCAGAATACGTATTCCCAACGATAAAAACAATATAGTTTATGAACAGGACAGAAACATATATAGCCAGATACATCGGAAACTTCTTTTCGGTCTATTTGTGTGCCGAGAAAGGTTGCAGTCCCCACACTGTAAGATCTTATGCCAATGCGTTGTCATCATATATTGATTTCATTGAAACGACACAACACATTCGTTCAGAACGTATCACCACGGCGTATGTCACAAAAAAACTTGTGCTTGAATACCTTTCATGGCTTGAGGACAAGAAAAATGTCTCGGTATCAACCCGCAATCAGCGGCTTGCCGCTATCCACTCGTTATGCCGATACCTGCAACGTGTTGATGTGCCTCATATTGACAGATGGCAGGATGTGCTGACCATAAAAACAAAGAAAGGTACTGCCAAGCCCATGTTGTTTCTATCAGTTGACGGAATCAGGCTGTTGCTAAACCAAATTCCAACAGACACAATCAGCCACCGACGAGATCTTGCCATGCTGGCACTGCTCTATGACACAGGGGCGAGGGTCAATGAGCTGGTACTTTTACGTCCCTGCGACCTTCACCTTGAAGAACCGGCGTATCTGGTTCTTCAAGGGAAAGGAAACAAAAACAGGGCGGTGCCTCTGCAAAAGAAGAACGTGGCACTACTGACCGAATACCTTAATGACAACCTTCTGCATCGGCCGGAAATGCAGACGGAACCATTATTTAAAAATAGAGTTGGAGGACGGCTCACATGTGCAGGGGTAACGTATATACTTATGAAATACATCCGAAAGGCTCATTCTGCCAATCCTGATTTAGTTCCTGTGAAACTGTCTCCGCATTGCCTACGTCACACAAGGGCAATGCATCTTTTGCAAGCCGGAGTGAATCTTGTATATATCAGAGATATTCTCGGACATGTCTCAATCCTGACTACTGAAATATATGCCCGTGCGGACTCCAGGCAGAAACGGGAGGCCCTGGAGAAAGCATACAGGGATGTCATCCCCGAGACTTCAGATGATGGATCGAGACCGTCTTGGGAAACAGACAGGAACCTTAAAGAATGGCTTAAAAGGCTTGGTTCCAGAAATCATTAAATAATCAATAGCGATGACGCCTTATCCTGTCAATAAGAATCGCCGGGTTGATGCTTACTCCATCACATTTTAAAGTGATGTGAAGATGGGGACCAGTAGAACGACCAGTGGAACCGGCATTCCCAATCGAATCTCCCGCTAAAACCAAGCTTCCTTCGGACACAAGACACCGGCTTAAATGATAATACTCAAAAGCATACCGACCACTACGGACTATAACATACCGGCCCCTGCTATTATCAAAACCCACCTCGGCAACCACTCCCGCGAACATTGCATATGTCGGTTCTCCGGCAACTGCTTTTAAATCCACGCCATTATGCCATCTGGATTTTTTTGTAAACGGATCTGTACGCCTCCCAAAATGGGATGTAACAATAATCTTTCTCAGTGGAGCTGACAAAATAGATCTTTTCTCTATATGTTTTGACAATGTAAGGGCTGATTTATTATCACAAGAATAACATCCAAAATCCAATGTATAACCATGAGTATAGAAGCTTTTTATATCATTACTTTGGATAACGTTATACTTTTGATAATAGGGCCAGTGTTTCGGGTGGTGCATTGTTTCAAATTTCTTGATTATCAGCACTGCACGTTCAAACAACGGCAACTCCATTATGCTTCTTTTGGTCGCGTGGGCGGGCGTTGCTGCCGCAAGGGTCAGCAACGCCACGAAGAACATCAGTAGTTTTTTCATCGGTTGATCGGGGTTAATGTTCCGGGATTTACGGGCTGGATTGTAACTCCGCCGTTATCGTCACTCTCGCTTTTTCCGTTGAACTCAAAAGTCTGTTCCCACGGTGTCGAGCCGAAATTATCTTCTACGACCACGAGGAATTTGTGTGCGTCGGAAGATTTGGCAGTGTAGTTCAGTCGGAATGTTTTGCTTTCGAGCAGAACACGGTCGTTGTTAACCAGCACCGGACCGTCAACGAGTTTGAGCGTTCCCTCGCCGTCATACTGGAAATAGCGGATTGTGTAGAGGGTGTTGGTGTAGTTACCTTCCGGTTTGATCTCAAAGCGCAGCTCCACGGTCTGCCCCTTGACTATCTTTTCAGCGTAAGGCATTACCTCCACTGTGAAGGGGTAAGACTGTTGCACATCGAGATCGTCAGTGCATGACGAGAGAGTGAACACGAGGGCAAAGAGTGTTGCCCAGAACCCGAAGAACCGGGCGGGAGTAAGGCGCATCGCGCCAATCTTATTGAGAATTGTAGTCATAATTTTTCAGAGTTTTAATTTTGATTTTGTTGATTTTGCTTTTTTCGGAGTGAGCGACATAAGGTAGTCGTTCAGATCCTTGTGTTGAGGATAGAGTGAGGATTTATCCGCCACCTTGTCGCCAAACTCACGTTGTAGTCTGGCGAGTGCTGCACGTCCGGCAACATCATTGTCGAGATAGCATAGCACAAGCGGATAGTGTTGCAGATAAGGTATTGCCTTGTTGAGATTTGACACGGAGTTGAGTACCACGCTGTCGTTACCGTCATTATAGCCAAGTCTTTCCGCCGAAAGAAAGTCTATGAAGCCTTCAAACACGTTGCACCGTGGGTTGCCGTTGGCGATATGCGTGATGTTTTTCGGCGGATATGCTCCCTTGAAAAACGGGTTGCGCAATTCATATCCGTGAGCATTGTTCTCAAAGCCGACGGCATAATACCGTTTGCCATGAAGCGTGTAGTCAACCTGTACGCAGTATCGTTGGGCGATGTCACGGGGTATGCCACGGTCAGCGAGGTAGTTCAGCAGTATCGGCGACTCCAGACGTGATATTTCGACATTCTCAAATGTCGGTTCCTCAACGAATGGCACGGGTTTATAAGGCTTCTCGACCGGCAACTGCATCTTTTGAGCGATGAACTCCGCCCGTCTGATGAAGTCAGTTTCGCCTGTCAGTTCTCCGGCAAGAGTGAATATGTCGCCACCTGCTCCGCTTCCGAAGTCGAACCATAGATTTTTACGCGGGTTGACATGGAACGACGGCTTACGCTCATTGCGGTATGGAGAGTAGAACCACAGTCCTTTGCTGTCGCGTCCTGTCGGCTGATAGCCGAGGTGGTTGAGAAAATCCACCAACGGGATTTGTCTGATAGCGTCGATGTTCATAGGCGCATACCACGTTTGCGTTGCGGTCGTTCCTGTTTTCTTCCCGGATCGTTTGCCGTGACATGATACATTTTCACATCACGAACCTTTTTCATTTCCGAGGCGATGAACAGGTTTAGTTCCGATTTATTGGCACTGCCGATTATCTCATAGGCGAGGTCATATATGCCGCCATACATTTTTTCGGGTTGTGCCTTATCGTACCAACCGTTGGCATCGGTATCCACAACGATATTGCCATTTGCCGAATATGGCGACTCGTAGGTCAGAAGATTATTGTTCCGGTTTATCGGCTCAAATCCCATAGCCTTCATAAATTCTTCAAGAGGAAGATTTTTTATGTCGAGGTCAATCACTGTCATTCCCATAGGCTCATTCGATTATGAATTTGACACCGACACCATACTGAGTATGGAAATGGCCCGTGGAGTTGCCGAACACAAAACGCTCTTTCACGTTGGCAGTCAAGGCAATTTTATCGGAGAGGTAAAAGTCTGCCTGAATGGTCAGTGCGCCGCCATATATGAAGGCATCGCCGTTATGGAGCGTGGATCCGTCGGACAGTACCGACTTACCCCAGTTTACCGTTTCATATCCGCCGATGGCCGACACGCCGCCATAGAGGTGGAAGGTTTGCGAGTAGTCGCTCAGCAGATGCAGGTTGTAGCCGACCTCGCCAGTGAACTCCGCCACAGGGATACGCCCTTTTTCGCCGTATGGCTTGTAGGTCTGGAGATACTCGCCGCCGAAAGTCCATGTGTTGGCGTTGCCTTTGAACACGGAGTAATATACTCCGAAAGAATAGCCGCAGTTGCGGGAGTTGCCGGTATAAAAACCGTCCACCATATTCGCCTTTATTTCCACGGCTGACATTCCGGGGAGGCATCGCTGGGCCATTGCCTGCCCCGTGAAAAGGGCAAGCATGGCAGCGAAAATCATTATCGCTTTTCTCATCGGTTACTGTATGCTTAATTCGTCAATTACGTTGGCTCTCACAATATCATCGTTCTCCACGACAAAAGACTGATGGCGGCCACCTTCCTTTTCGGCGACCTCGATAACGAGCTGCTTATCATCGGGGATTGTGAATTTTTCCAGAGCAAACACGGTTCTTTCAGTGGATTTGCCGTGTACGACAGTCACATAGTTCTGGGCACGGAGCGGTTCAAGCACCTGCTCCTGCATGGCGGTTCGCTTGATAACTTTCTTATCCATAATCTTGAACGACACAAAATCAATGTCGAAAGTGATGTTTGATGTATTCTTCAGTTCGGTGTGGAAATAGAGCAAACCATTATTGGTGTAGATTGATTTGAGAAGGAATTGCACTCCGAAACGCTTGCTGCCGATATGCTTGATTTCTCGTTTGTTCTGCTTGTAGATAGATTTCATAATCAGCTTCACGAGCATCGGCGACTCCTGACAGAGTTTTTCCAGATAGATCTCCTGTGCGTTGTTGGGACGATTGACTGCCTCGCCGTCATGGAGAAAGTCGGTCATCTCGATGTTGAGCAACAGCGGCTCTTTGGCGAATTTCACGTTGAAGCTGTAATATGACCCATCTTCGGTTATTACCGAGAGGTTTGTTTCAGTCTTGAACGACTTGAAAGCCGATTTGACACGCAGCACATTTTTCGCACCGTCGGCAAGTCCGGCGACGAGGTTCTCATTGCCGAGGTCAACATAGACAACCTCCGAGGGGAAGATGATGTGTGTCGTCTTTTCATACGCGACTTCCAGTGCGTGAGGGGGTATCATTCGGTCAAAGCCGACTTTACGGGTTAGACCGTCAAACTTGTCGCCGTCGGTGTAGTTCGCACCGTACACATTCATGTCGTGTTCGGCAACTTCGGTGGTCTGGTCTTCGGTTGAAGACACGTTAACTTTGGTGTTTTTGGCAAAAGCCGGGGTTGCCATGCCTATCACAGCAATGGCTGAAAGAATAAATGTTTTCAATTTCATTATACTTGGAAATTTTTAGTGGTTTTGAATTTAGTTTTGTTCCGGCTGGTGCAGCATGACCTTATAGCCGGCTTTGAGGTGTACTTTTACCTCGCGGACTTTCTTTGTGAGATATGAGCTGACGCCGTTGAGTATGCCACGACCCGCATCTGACACTATCTGCGCTCCCGCATTGGTGGAGATGTTGATTGAACTGCCGACAGTGCTGCCCATGTTTGCTCCAATCTCTTTCAGTGCGTCAGACTCCATTGAGTTGGGTATGTTGATACCCTCCTGACCGTCGGAGTCGAATACCTGCAACTCCACCTCATACACGGAGCCTTCCGACTCGACCGATGAAATCTCAATCTCCAGCCTCTCGCCCTGCAATCGGCTTTCGCCCATTATGATTGTATTGCGTGGCACAAGTCTGTTCCCGACCCACATCGGCTCAGTAAGCCTCAGTCTGACGGGCTGACCGTTGGCGATAGTTTGGTCGTTGGCGACCACTGCGGAAATGGTGTTCTTGCTTGATGTCTTTTGTACTCCGACCGAGGTGTTGAACCCACGGTTGGAAGATGATCCGAGCGATGAAACGACATTGCGGCTGACCTGTGCAACGGGCAGGACATTGCGTTTGCCTTTTTCTTCCTCCTGCGGCTGTGTAGGCTGGTAATTGCCACCGTTGCCATTGCCCATATATTGGGCGGCAAGCTGATAGGAGCGCTCAAGCAACTCCATCTCATCGGGAGATTTGTGGTTGTAGTCCGGCATCGCCTGTTGCATTTCCAGTTCTGCGATACGTTCCTGCAACTCGGCAACCTGCTGTGCCTCGCCTGACGGCTCCGAGATATAAAAGTCTTGTAATGAAGCCTGAGCCTGCTGGTATGCGTCAGCCGATGACTGGATAGCGTCCGGCATATCGGTTGTTGACTGAGTGGCAACCGTATCAAGCGTTGCCGATATGCTTTCGAGCTGGGCCTGCCGGGTTTCCTTCTCCTTATTCTGCGCAGCCTGCTGGTAAGCGGCAATCTTACTGTCCGGAATACCGTCGGTTGTTCCGTCGGGTAGTTCGGTGTTGGCTTTGCCTGCCACCGCTTCATCATCTCCGCTTGGAGCGAATATCAGCCAGATGCACACGAGGCATGACAGGCACAACACGGTATAGACTGCAATCTTCTTTACCCGTTCCCGGTCAGCCGGAGTCTTGGGCGTGAGCCGGTTCCTGAGTTCGTCAATCAGTTTCATGGGCAGCGGAGTCTAATGGTTCGACATTTATTTCCGATGTCATTTCCTCATAAGCCTTGATTTTAATGTCCATGAGTTTCTCATCGGAAATAGTCCTCAGTCCCTTCTGTATGGGGATTGCCTCGATATGCTCAATCTCTAAGGATTGGCGGGCATGACCCGCCCCCATCTTGTAACAGGCATTGCCGAACACGAAGAAAGCGGCGAGTATGAAAGCCGACAGGAGTATTGTCACGACCATCAGCCTCTGGTTACGGGGCAGGTCATCGCACGCCTTCCTGATTTTGGCGACAAGTCGCCCCTTCGGTGTGTGCCATACCTTATTATATAAGGGCGACACGAGGTTTCTGATTTTTAGTTTCATTGAGATAAAGTACGTTTGGTGGTTATCAAATCTTTGTTTTCGAGTATCGTCAGCCCCTCGATCATGAAGCCGTTGGGATTGTCGTCCGAGCGGCCGGTGTTGACAAGGCGGCAATCCGTGACAAGCGACCTTTCCGTCACGTTGCTCTGGCGGATAATCATCTGCCGGGCGTAAGTCCTTATATTGTAGGGATAGTCGTTGAAATTGCAGACTATGCTGTCAACCTGAAGCACCTGAGATATATTACCAGCGATTATGCGGTTGTAGTAGCCTTTCTCCACATAGTCGGAGTAATAGTTGTAGGCACTTTTGTCAGCCAGTGACATGGCGCGGTTGATGTTGTGCTCAATCGCCGACTTGTCGGGCGACAGCGTGAAGAACAGTTCGTGAAAGCGTCGGACGTGTTCACGCGCCTCTGCTGGGCGGTTCTGTTCCATGTCCTGTGATAAGGCGAGCATCAGGCTCTTTCCGTTGTCAAGGACATAGATTTTCTCCCTCTGTTTTTCGGCAAACCGTAAGGACATCATAACCGAGGCTACCGCGACCAGAGCGCAGAGCGATATGACGATTATACCGAACAGTCGGATTTGCCTGAAGGATGTTTCGATGTTTTTTAATGACTTAAATTCCATAATTTTAATTAGTGAATGTTTTTATAAGAATTGGAGTATGTGGCGTATCACATCCACCGTCCAGCCGTTGCCGAGCATTTTATATATCTGCGGTTCGCTGCACACCCATTCATACCAGTCCGGGATTGTCTGAAGCCGGCAGCACTCTTTTGGAGTAAGCCGCCTCAGCACTATGTCGTCGCCGTTGACAATCAGGCATGCCGCTGAGTTGCTCGACGTGGCAAGCAGACAAGGCGCCTTTCCTGACAATACGGGCCTGAACCCTCCGCCAAACTGTGGCGACACGATGGCGCCGGAGATTATCACGGTGGAATCGGTTTTCAACGCGCAGTCCCTTATTGCCTTGCTGCCTTGTACGGCGGACAGCGGAAACCGCTCTATGTCAGGGGATGGACGGATAGTGTGGCTGGAAATCCAGTTCTCAGGACAGAAACAGGAGGCTGGCGTCGTTGCGTAAGTTTCGCAGAAATCATCATCGCGGAACAGATCCATGAAACTCTCTTCCGGTCTGAAATCCTGACTTTCTGATTCATAGGCTATCTGCCTTTCCAGCTTATCTATGTCTTTCCTCGAAAGGAAAAACCGTGCATCAGCCTCATCATCGAGAATATCCCGCAGATACACACCCTTGTCTTCGGGCTGGGGAACAGCCGTCCGTACAGTTTCTCCAAAGAGATGTGGAGTTGACAAGGTAAGTATGTTCGTCCAGTAAAGCCGGAGCCGGTTCTGAGCGGACACAAGCGATGAATTTATCGCCACAGGCTGCAATCCCAGATGGCTGCTTATGACATTTTCATATTCGGCACGCATCCTTACATTTTCCAGAAGGAATTTCACATCAGGGTTATATGCCATGATCTCGTTGAGTATGCGGACGTATTCAAAGAATAGCACGCTTCGCGGGTCTTTGAAATTCATCTGCTTGCCGGCGAAACTGAACCCCTGACACGGAGAACCGCCTATAAGAAGGTCTATGCGGGGCAAATCCGCCGCCGAGATATTGACTACATTTCCCAGTTGTATGGCGTCGGGGAAATTGTGTGCGGTCTGGCGTATGGCAGCCTTGTCAATCTCGGACGCAAAATATTGTTTGACCTTTATTCCGGCTTCCCGCAGGGCGATCGCTCCGCACGACATGCCGTCGAAAAGCGACAGCACTGTCAGGCCGTCGTTGTCCATAGACTTGGATATGCGGCTATTTGAGCAATTTGCCTGCCCGTCCGACGATATTGCCGGCGACACCTCCGGCTATGCTTCCGCCTATTCTGCCTCCGGTCATGGCGGTGCTGTTGATTGAGCGACCGTAACTGCCCATGCCACCTGCCTGAATGATCCAACCGGCGACCGTAGGTATTGTGAAATAGCCGATTATGCCGATAATCATGAAGACGATGTAACAAGTGTTTGAACCATCTAAGTCCGCATTGGGATTGTTCGTCAGTTCAGAAATGTCGTTCTGGAGCATCAGCACCTGTATCTTGGCGAGTATCGTGCTGAACAGGTCGGCGACCGGTAGCCACAGGTATGTCTGAATGTATCGGCATATCCATTGGACGAGTGTATTCTGAAAGCCATCCCAGACGGAGAGCGCAAATGATATGGGACCGAGTATCGCCAGCACAATCAGGAAGAAAGTCCTTATCGTGTCTATCGTCAGCGAGGCAGCCTGAAAGAGCATCTCCAACAGTTCACGGAAGAAATTGGAAATCGCTTTCTTCATCTTGTACATTCCTCGCTCGATATACATTCCGGCGGCTGTGCCGACCTCAGTAATGCCCAGTTCATCAATCTGCCTGTCAAACTCGGCATCATCGACGAGGTAGGCGGTTGACGGGTCACGCATCATCTGTTCATATTCCAGCCTGTCCTTTTCCTCGCGGTATTTCTGCATATCGAGCGTCTGCCCTTCAAGCATACTTGCCGAGCCCTGTACTATCGGCGACATCACTGAGTTGATTGTGCCGAGCACGACCGTCGGAAAGAACATGATGCAGAAGCCTATCACAAAAGGACGGAGCAACGGGAATACCTCAATAGGTTCGGCTCTTGCCAGTGACTGCCAGATACGGTAGGCAACGTAGAACAACGCGCCGAGTCCGGCAATGCCCTGTGCGACTCCCGTCATGTCCTCGCACAAAGGCATCATCTCATCGTAGAGCGACCGGAGTATAGTGTGGAGGTTTGAAAAATCAATGGAGCAAAACATAGGCATCACCAGTATTTTTCAGAACCGTCGCCGTACAGGTTGATTACCCTCTGCGTATCAGCCTTTTTCTTCGCACGGAGATAGGACACCGAAATGTTCTTGTTTGTATAATAGGCGGTCAGGCTTTTAAGCCGTTTCATCTCGTTGTAGCAATCATCTACGACATCCATTCTGTCCTTGTCGGTCATGGAGAGTGTCGTGATGTTCACGACCTGTTTGAGGTCGTTGAGCACGCCGGTTGCATCTTCGAGTATCCTCGTGTAGCCGGAGGCTATTGCCGACAGTTCCGCCGATGTGTAGTTCGGGTCGGTCAGCATCTTCTTGTAGTTGTTCACATAGTAGCCGGATATGTCGCCGAGCATCAGAACTGTCTGCTGCACCTTGCGGGCATCGCGGACGAGGTTGTTGACCGCTTGCAGTGCATCATAATATTTCTTCGCCTGCTGGTAGATCTTCACGGTTTCCTGAAAATTCGACACCATATTTTTTGCGGTGGTTGACTCCTGCACCAGCGACTTTGACGAGTTGACTATGCTTTGGGCAATGTTGGACGGATCTATGACCGTCCATTGGGCTTTCGCCCTGCCGGTTCCGAGGAACAGGCATAGGGCGATAAGCGGAATTATAATTTTTATTTGTTTCATCTATAACTTTGGATTAGTGAGTTATCTGATTTTGTGAGCCATGCCCACGATTAGTTTTGCGGTAAATATCAGTAGTCTGAGAACTATCATCAGGAGGCCCGCGAGGGCAATGACAATCCCTGACGCAACATTTGCCGCGACTCTTGAAAATTTCATACATAATCTGATTTGTGGTTGTTAATGGTCGCGTCTTTCAGACGCTAATTGCCGGATAGCCATCTCAATATCACCGCCAAGTTGGGCGGCGCGGTTGAGCACATGAATTTTCTCCGTTTCTTCGGTGGTGTAGCAGAGATATTCCTCCGGCGACACCTCAGTGGCATACACGGCTGATTGTGTTCCGCCAAGTCCAATCCATACCTCTTTGTAAAGTCGGTTCGGGTTATTCGCCATGTTGATACTGAGTATCTGCGCTTTCTCTTTGTCGGTCAAGCCGAGCAACTCCTGTATCTGGTCGAAGCGGTTCATGTACTTGCGCTGGTCGAGAAGTATCTTGCAGTCGGAGTTGTTGATGATTGTTTCCTTGACAATCGGCGACGAAATTATGTCGTCAACCTCCTGTGTCACAACCACAGCCTCGCCGAAATACTTACGGACGGTCTTGAACATATAGCGCATATACTCAGCCATGTTAGCCGTTGACAACGCTTTCCACGCTTCCTCGCAGATTAGCATCTTGCGGACACCTTTCAAGCGGCGCATCTTGTTGATGAAGGCTTCCATTATGATGATTGTCACAATGGGGAACAATTCCTTGTTATCTTTCACGGCGTCAATCTCGAATACAACAAACCTCTTGTTTAGCAGGTCAATGTTCTCCTTTGAGTTGAGCAGGAAGTCAAAGCGTCCGCCGTGGTAATACTGGCGTAGGGTCGTCAGGAAATTGTCAATATCGAAATCTTGTTTGTAAATCGGGATAAGACGGTTCGCCATTTCCGCTCGGTAATCATCGCGCATGAACTCGTAGAAGGAGTTGAAGCAGGGAACGATGTTCCGGTCAGTTTTCATCTTGTCAAGGAACATGGAGAGTGCCGAGCCAAGTTCGCCGCTTTCGGTTTTGCTTATGCGGTCGTCCTCCGACTTCCACAGCGTCAGTAGCAGTGTCTTGATGCTGTCCTTTTTCTCCACGTCGAACACCCCGTCATCAGTGAAAAACGGATTGAATGAAATCGGTTTTTCCTCGGTGTAGGTGTAATATATGCCGTCCTCGCCGTGGGTTCGGTTGTGGATCAGGTTGCACAGCCCTTCGTATGAATTGCCGGTGTCAATCAGAAGCACATGGGCTCCTTGCTCGTAATATTGGCGCACCAAGTGGTTAGTGAAGAATGACTTTCCGCTACCCGACGGGCCAAGTATGAACTTGTTTCGGTTGGTAGTTATGCCACGCTTCATCGGTTCATCGGAAATATCCAAGTGGACAGGCTTTCCCGTAAGACGGTCAACCATCTTTATGCCGAATGGAGAGAGGCTACTGCGGTAGTTGGTTTCGGCAGTGAAGAAGCACACGGCAGGCTCAATAAAGGTGTAAAAACTTTCCTCGGCTGGAAAATCAGCCTCGTTGCCGGGCATCGCCGCCCAGAACAGTGTCGGGCAGTCGATAGTGTTGTGCCTCGGCATACAACCCATTGTCGCCAACTGTCCGCCGACATCGTTCTTGATCCTTCGCAGTTCTTCGGCATCATCGCTCCACGCCATGATGTTGCAGTGGCAGCGCACCGAGGTCAGACTGTAAGAATGTGCCTCGTTGAGATAGCGGTCAATCCACTCCTTGTTGATAGCGTTGCTACGGCTGTACTTTGACAGAGAGTTCATGTTGCGTGCCGTTTTCTCAAAACGGGCAAGGTTCTCATCGTGGTCGTCAATCAGCACATACTGGTTGTAGATGTGGTTGCACGGCAGAAGCAATCCGACGGGAGAGGCAAAACTCAACCTACAATCCGAGCGGTCAGTTGACAGACGCTCATATCGGTTGTCGGTGCTGACTTTGCCGGGCAGGTCGTCGGTGTCGGAAAGGGTGTGCAGACATAGCATCTTGTCGCCGATGCGCATCTCCTTTGCCGACAGGTCAATATCTTCAAGGCAGTTGACATCGCCCATAGATAGCGACATATACCTTTCGATTATGCCGGAGGTCGTTTCAGTGCCGACAATCTCATCGTCGGACAATCGGCGCAGCTTGATATAGCCGGTGTCGTTGATTATGCGCTCGAACTGTTCAACTGACTCCATGAATTTAACAACCATCTCATGATTGAGTTCCTTCGGAGTGATACGTCCTCGGCAGAGGGTTGAGAAATTGCTCTGCTGGCGCATACGCTCCTTTGTCGTCTTTGTCAGGAACAGGTAGCACTTGTGAGCCAAGTACGGACGCTCATTGAAATGGCGTTCAAACGAGCGGTCAAGAAAACTCAAATCGTCTTTTTGTAACTCCGGCTTATAGTTCTCAGCCATAAACCAGTCCTGCTTATGTACCACGGAGAAGTGCGGTAGCACCTTTATCGCCTTGCACCATGCGGCGTGCATGGCCTCATACTCCTGACTTGTGACCGTAAACAGTTCCGGGAGGCCCACCTCAAAGGCCACGGTTATATCCGCGTCCTTTGAGATGATGCAACCGTGTTCAACCGCCAACAACGGCAGTTTGCTTTCGAGGGTCGTTGCTTTAAGTGTATTCCTCATTTTCTTCCTTTAATTAAGCGGGTTATGCGCAGACGGTTGATTATGTATCGCGGATGATACTTTGACGCCGACAGTTTCATCAGTCCATGTTCGCCATACTTGGCGTTGAGATGAAATGTGAGCCAGACAAGGATTGATGTGGCGATGACACCGAAGCCTATGCAGAACCATTGCGATATTCCGACGATATACATGATGACGAACACCACGAACATTGCAAGCAATCCGCCGGCGAAGATGAACAGATACTGGGCTTTCAATCCTTTGTACTCAACCGAGCGTCCGATACCCTTATTTATCTGATACTCGGACATTAGAGGAAGAATGAACGGAGAATGGTGGCGGCAACGATAAGGAAGATGCAAGCACCGAACCACGACGCGGCGGTCTTGCTGGTGTCGGGGTCGCCGCTCGACCACTTGGAGTAAACCTTGATGCCGCCGATAAGTCCGACCACCGCGCCGATGGCATACACCAGTTTGGTGCCGGGGTCGAAATACGAACTTACCATTGATGTGGCTTCGTTGATACCTGCCATGCCGTTTCCGGCAGCGAATGAGTTAGTTACTGTGGCTGCAATAAGCAGCAGAGTGAAAAGTTTTCTTTTAATCATGTTTTTGTTTCAGTTTTTGAAGCATAGGACAGCCCCAACCGCTCCGATTGGAGCAGCCCACACTTCGGGTTAAAAATTGGGTTGGATTTTGTCTTTGCAGACTTGGATTAGTGGTTGCCGACTATTTTTTCAGGAGGTCGGCGGGATTGAAATCGTCAATGTTCTTGGCGATCTCGATGGTTGTTTTCCGGCGTGTTATACTTACCGGCTTTTCGCCTGTCTTGTCGGCTATGTCCAGACGGCAGCTTTCCCTGCAACACCTCATCACGTTTTGCAGAATGTCCGCATCATCGGAAAAATGCTCCATGAAATTGGTGTCGGTCAGTGTTATCAGCACCCGTCCGGCTTTCGCCTTTTCTTCGGGAGTGGCGGCAGGGTTGGCGGCTGTTTCCATTGATTTCTCAATGTCGTCCAGTGTCGCGCCGCTTGCCGACGGAGGCGAAACGGTTTCAGGCTCAACGTCCTCTATCCGGACATCGGTAAAGGCGGCTTTCTCCTGTTCGCGTGTCATGCGGTTGTCCTTTGCCGGATTGTCAACGGCCTCGGCGTCGCGGGCAATTTCCTCTTGAGTGGGAGCGTCATCGGTGTTGGCAAACTCCACATCTTTGAGCCTGACATCGCCCTCAATGCGGTCGAGCAGCTGGATCACCCGGTCAAACCGCTGTTCAATTTCCTCAAACCGCTCGTCAAATTCCTCTATGCGGAATTTGCTCTTGCCAACGGTAGCCTGCGGTGTCGGGGGCTCTTTCGCTGTTTCAGCCTCGGTTGGTTGCGGTTGCTCAGGCGGCTTTGCCTGCGGTGGACTGGCTTTCTGATTATTGTCGCGCATCAGATAGAGAAGGAAGCCGACATTTGTCAGTGCAACGGTTCCCAGCAAAAAGATTGATACTCCTGTCATAGAGCCACCGTCTTTTCGCCCTCGAAGGACAGTTCGTTGATTACATCTCGGTTTTCCACCAGATGATTGATAAGGATATTGGTGACGTATGCCCCGATTGTCAGCCCCTCCACATCGTAGAGGGCAATCAGTTTGGACAGTTTGTTAACCAGTTCACGGGGAACGAATATCCCCTTGCGTGCGCCGACATTGGAAGGTGTGAGGTACTCATCGGCATACGCCTTTACCTTCTCTTTATCCGGGGTAAAAGTCGGCTCCACCCCGCAGACCTTGTTGCAAGTGCGAAGGTCACAGAATTTTGTTTTCTCCATATTTTCTCAGTTAGAATTTTGACGGGCATTTTTCGGCTATGCCCTGAATTAGCGGATAACATTGCTTGAAGTGTTCCGTAAGGACTGCATCGACATAAGCAGCCATGTTGAGTCTTACACCGAACATTGAGAATATATCCTTTATCATTTCCCGGTAATCCTCTCGCACGACTATCGGGTTGCCGTTACGATTGACCTGACCGAATGACACATTGCCGATGTAAGTCTTGACATAGTTGCCTTCTTCCTCGGTCATGTTCATTTCCGATACTTTCTTCAGAAGAAAATCGGAAGACTCTCCGATGCGTCTTTTGCGCCTTGTTTCAACCGGCTCTTTCTGTTTAGGCTTTTTCTCCGGTGCCGTAGCAGCGGCTGGTGCTACATCGGATGCCGTGTGATAAGTCGGAACGGCTGACTCCCGGACGGATTGGATAAAGCTGTCCGCATCAAAGTCGGTTACTTGTTTTCTTGCCATAACCTATACTTTTATGATATTACGGATTTCGGATACCAGTTCTTCAAGGTTCGAGCCTTTCAGCAGACGCTTGTCAGGCGGCAGCATGGTTGAGCGGAATAATCCGACATTTCCGGTTTCACGCCCGTCTTTCTCAAACTTGTTGCTTTTTACAAGTACGGTGTCGAGTGAGTCAAGTCCCATCTTCTCAATGTAGTCGTCAATAATCTCACATAAACGGGATTTCTCGCGGGTGTTGATTTTGTTCCAGACGAGGTGCATCTCCTTTACATTCGTCACTTGAGTAGTCATCATTTTGTTCTTCACATTGTTGGCGAATGAAATGGAACTTGCCATTTCTCCGGTTTCTGTCGTGATCGGAACAAACAGATAATCCATGTTTGCAATTAGATTCACGATGTCGTGGTCGTTGATTGTTCCGGTAATGTCGAAGAAGATGACCTGCGGTGTGTTCCCGGCTTTCAGGAAATTGTCTGTCACCGCTATTGCATCAGCTGGAGAGGTCAGCAAAATTTCATAAGGCTTTTGCTTGAACTGAGAGTAGAATTTGTGGCACACTCTTTTCAGATACGGGTTCTCCTTTGTAACCATAAGGTCATGTTCGCGGTAAACATTCAGCGAGTGTTGGGTGCTGTCACAGTCCACCGCCGCGACTTCGATGCCCTCAACGTAGTACAGGTAACTCGCTACGAGAGCAGTCAGAGTCGACTTGCCAACGCCACCTTTCTGAGTGGCGAAGGCGACATAAATTGGGTCGCTCATAATAAAATGGGGATTTGAGTTATTGAATAGTGCGGTGCAGTTTCACCATACGCCCGGCTTGATAACCATGTCCGGGTCTGAAAACTCCGTGATTGGAGTATGTATATTCGTACACAGGTAGATAAATACGTTCATATCCATACACATACACATTTATGTACGTATGTTTCTATCTATGTATCGCCATACCTACAAATGTATCTCCGTATGTACGTATGTATATATGTATATACAGATGTAAGTATGTAGATGCAGAGGTATAGATGTATATATGTGGATACGAATGTATGAATATATGAATGTCTGTATCTATGTAGATTTCATCATTCGGTATCGGCATTGGTATCTCAGCCTCTGTGCAAGTAAAACGATGATAGTACGCAAAAAGATTATTGATTACCAGCGATTTCCCACGGTTACACACCGATTACCCAATATTACCCAACTTTTGTTTTTTGAAAATCCGAAATGGCTTTTACGATTGTTATAGAGTCAAGGAAATGCAAAGGCGTACACACCTGATGCGACATCGTACCGCAACCATATATAGTAGGTGCTGACGATTAAAAAAGCGCCATTCATGTGGAGTAGTACACTATTAGTACACCTTTTCCTATAATATCCCACACATATCATTCCGATTATCAGTTCAGGATGTTCAAACGAACATTGCAAGGTATGTTTTACGCAGCACAAAATTGAATTTGCTGCATAAAACCCTTGCCATGTGCATGGAGCCAGCGGTTACTCCAAAGTCATAACCGCCAAGATAAAAACCTGCGGTTGGCAGTTTCCAACCACCACTAATTCCATCTTATTTATGAAACAAAACTTTAAGAAAGCCGGGCGTCACCCCAAGATTGACGCCACGGTGTTCCGCTGCTCGGTCAATTTCTCTGCGGCGGAGAAAGCCCGTTTGCTTGATATGCACGAGCAATCGGGAGTGGAATCATTGTCTGCGTTTATCAAAATGCAGTTGTTCGGCAAGCCATTCAAGGTGTTTATCGTTGATGAGAACACACGGATTTTCATTGACAAGCTATCGGCGTTCAATTCCCATTACCGCACTATCGGAGTAGAATATGACACCATGGTAAAGACACTCCGTGAGAATTTCACTGAAAAGAAAGCGATGGCTGCTCTCTACAAACTGGAGAAGATTACCATCGAGCTTGTGAAACTGAACCGTGAGATTGTCGCTCTCGCAAATAAATTCGACGAGCGATGGTTGCAAAAATCTCTTTAGGCAACTCCCTTTACGGAGCTTTGGTTTACAACGGCGAAAGTGCGTCCGTAATGGTCGCATAACAAATACCTCTTTGGCAAGAGGTTAGATAAGTGTTCCAAATAACAATAGTTCGTTAAAAAATTATTCATAGGCTAAGCGGCATCTACCGCCAAGCCAAGGAGTTCTTTGACAAGTTTAGCATTTAAAGTCTTGTTCGGGTCAATTCC